>NZ_JBTXLT010000006.1:0-283056 GCF_054871725.1 Enterococcus sp. LJL99 | reverse complement strand
TTGTTTAATCTGACGAGCCGTGAGCATTGTATCGTCATCGATTTTAACTTCAGAGTATTGTTTCACCCATCGAGCGACAGAAGATAGGGCAATACGATATTCGTTAGCTAATGCGTTTTGTGATTTTTCACTTTCATAAAGTTTTACGATTGATTTTTTAAATTCCTCATCAAACTTTCGCTTTGTTTTACGTTTATCTATCATAATCAAAAAGTCCTTTCTTAAATAGTGTCTAATTTATTAATAGTATAACAAAAAAGCTGTCTACTTTATTAGTATACATGCATAATGACTTTTCCAGTAAGTATGCAAGGAGAATCTATGGTTTCGGGAGAGTATACTGCAAAAATTTTAGTAAAAGGGGATAATGGAATCAATGAAAATTGGATTGAAGATTTCACGATAACTAAAGAAGAAGCAGATAAATATAATGAACGAGATATTGGCCTTTATGAAGAGAAAACGACCAACTAGAAATTGATTGCACTAATCGTTGATGGCACTCTAGCATTGATTGCTATCGTATACATAGTCATTTCTAAAATGCGTAAGGTAAAGTCGGATAAGAAAAAACAAAACATTCGTAAAAAGAAAAAAGCTACAAAATCTAAACAAATAAAATAGGGTGTTTTACATATAGAAATGATCGAAATGATTTTTTTGGGATTGATTTCAGCTGCCTTGATCTTTACGATAATTTCCCTTTTTTATGGAGTAAATTTTTTCAGGATTGGGAAAAAACTTAATCGCTTAAAAAAGCGAAGAGTGAAAAATAAAAAGAAAAAAAACGTTTGAAAAGAGAAATGTTTTCTTTAAGAAAGCAAAAAAAGAGAATGGGTAAATTTTTCTTCATTTGTTTAGTCCTGGGAATTTTTCTATTAGGTGGGTATATTTACTTGAAAGATTACATGAGTAAAAATTTATCTCAAGAGGATATGAAAATACTGATGCGAGCGTACTTTTTGATTAGGGATTATGATGCAGAATTAAAAAATACGAAAGACTCTGTTGGAGAAGCAGAAGAAATTTCGAAAAATTTAGCTGATATGTCGAATAAAATGTCTTCTTACATGGTGGAAACGCCAAGTGATTTAATTTCTGCTGATGGGCAACGTTTGTTGAACAGATATTATAAAAATATATCAGAATTAGGTGTTAATACAGTTCCTTTAAATAAATTGTTTTATGGGAATGCTGAAGGTGCAGATGAATACATTGCCAATATTGAAAATATCAAACAGAAGGAAAAGGATCTTTTTGATTACTTCAAAATTGACGAAAGTAGAATAAAGGAGAAATAATTTGACGCAGAAGAAAAAAGCTAATTCTAGAAAAAGAAAATTGAAAAAGAGTGCGAGTATTTCAGTGCCTCAATTAATGGTTTCTATCCTAATTGGTTTTATAGCCATGATTCTTCTGCTGCTGTTCTTTTTCAGACTGACCATTATTAGTAATAGCGCAATGACACCAACACTTGAAAAAAATGCTGTTATTTTGGTAAAAAAAAGAGTCAAAACACTTCGAAGATTTGATTTGGTTACTTGTCGAGCTGAAGGAAAAACATTTACTTTAAGGGTTATTGGTTTGCCAGAAGAGGTTATTTTTTATCATGACGACAGGTTGTATGTCAATGGGGAGCCAATCGATGAAAAATTTATTGTTGATGAAATCAATCAAACGAACAAGAAAAATGAATTCTATACAGCGTCGTTCTCGATGAATCTATTTGGAGATATCAATACCATTCCGAAAGGGTGCTATCTATTGCTCGGGGACAATAGAATGTACGGAAATGATAGTAGATATTTTGGCTTAGTGGCAGAAAATGAAATAAATGGGATTGTATTAGCTAGACTATTCCCCGTTAATGAATACCAACTTTTTTAACTATTTAAATTAGTAGAGAACAGTTAAACACGAAATGTTTTTTGTTTAATTTACATGAAAAAAATTTTATCAAAAGGAGAGTGAAATATGCATAAGCTTGGGATTTTATCTGAGTCATCCACTGCTTTAACAACGTTATTTCAATTAGAGGGGTATAATACATTCATTATTAAAGATAAGAATCATAGTTTAGATTTAGATGGGATCGTTCTTAATTTGGATAATGAAAATCGATTAGCGCAAACAATCGATTGGCTATTATATTTAAAGGATTATCCTAAAGTTTTTGTTTGGGTACTGACTCCTAATTTATCCAAAAAGGAAGAAGAAACAAAAATTTTTTTAGAATTAGGAGCAAATGATGTTTTATCAGAAGACAATGAATTAGAAAAACTGATGTATACAATCAAAAATACCTTTAGACGCATTCGGAAAATAGAAAAAGGGCAAAAGATTTCTGTGAACCAATTGTTGAATGAAAAAAATCGATCAATCGATATTAATGGCGATGATATTCAATTAACACCATTGGAATATAAAATGGTGTCTTTATTAGTTAGTGAAATAAACAGCACCCACACGTATGAGAGTATTTTTCAAATGATTTGGGGCGATGGAGCAATTGAATTGTCCGAACAAAAGTTTAGAGTATCTAATGTTATTTTTCATTTAAGGAATAAAGTGAAAGACAGTAGACAAATTGAAATTGTAACGACTCATGGAATTGGCTATAAAGTAGCCGAATTAGAAAACTTTTAGTCGTTCTGATAAGTAGAAATGAACGAATTTAACTAAATAAACCGCAAATCACGAAAATAGTCTCGTGATTTGCGGTTTATTTAGTTAAGAGAAGCTCTGAAATCAAAATCAGGTGACTAATGAATTAACGAGCTATTTCTAGCTGATGATAGATTTCTTGATTGTTAATTTTTTGAGAGTACGTTATTTTAGGATCATCTGAAGTAAATGATGCCACGTGAGGTGTTTTTTGATCGATATTGATCCCAGAGTAACAAAAACAAAGGGTCTGTTTCTTTGTTTGAATTTGTAATTTAGCTGTATCTGAATTTAGGTTTTGTGCGACATGATGGAGATAGTCGCGAATCACTGATGGATTTTCTACTAGCACATTGATTTCATGTTCAATTACTAAAGAAAGACTATCATCAAATATAGCTATAAAATCTAGAATCACTTTCCGAAGCTCTAAATTAGTTATTTTTCGCAACATCTGTAGTTGTTGTAAGTGTGCTTCGGTATTTTCCTGAATGGACAATAGATGTGTCTCGATATAGCGACTAGCTGCTTCTGGTTCATCTACTTCAGCATAGGCATAAACAGCTGCAATCATATTTTTATAATCATGTTGGATTTTTCGCAAATCTTTTTGTATGGTTTCTAAGTAATGAGTATACGTATTTTGCTCAGATATTTGTGCCTGAACGTGTTCTATTTGCTGTTTGGACTGAATTTCTTTTAAAGCAAGGATCAGTATGGTCACAAGAAATAAAAGACCAGCATTTATAATTATTGACGAGGTGTTGTTTGTACGATAGATAATATAAGCTAATGAATGGCTAAATTGATACATTAAGAAAAAGATAAATGAAAAAATAGAATAATTTGCTAGTGAATAAAGTTGTTTTACAATAGTTTTATTTTTCAAAAAATACAAAGAGGTTAGCTGAATAATTATAGTGATCAATGGAATGATACAGTTATATAGAAAAAAAATCGTTATTGACTTGGAGAGCGATTGCTCAAAATATCCTACTGGAATAAATAGTAACCAACTAATAAATTGATACAATGTAACTTGAAAAGTTAAAAGAAATAGTACCGAAGTCTTCTTTAAATTGTGGAATAAAAAGGAAATCAAAAGGAATAACATTAGTGAATCTAAAAAATTCACGATTGGGTAAGTCCAACTACGAATATGATGATAACGAACAATGTCAGCATAAGTTAAAAGAGAAAGAATCAAAGAAGATCCCAGAGCATAGATGAATACAGCGATTAAAATTTGTGGTCGTGTTTTTTGTTTTCCGAGTAATATAGTGCAAATGTAAATAACGGTAAATGGAAAAAGACAATTGTTTAGAAAATTCCCAAAAAATAATTGTATTAATGACATATCGTAACTCCTTTTTATAAGTTTTTTATTTTTAAGATTTGAATAAATTGCTGTTGTTCAATCCGAGTATCTTGAAATACATTATGGTAGTTACTAATGATCTGACGTAAATTGCTCAAGCCTAAACCACGATTTTCACCTTTAGTAGAAAAGCCTTCTTGCCATATTTGATGTAAGATAGGTTGTTTTCTAAAAGAATTTTTCACTATAATTGTAACGATTCCATTTTCTTTGAGGAGTAATAACGTAAGGGTATTTTGTTCTGCATGAATCGACTCTTCGATTGCATTATCTAATAAAATACCGATACAACGCAAAATATCGGAGGTTTCCATTGCAATGGCATCAATAGGTTCTTGGACTTCGACGAATAAATTCAGCCCTTTTTTTTCAGCCTCCATGATTTTTGTCAAAACCAAACCTTTAAGTTCGATAAATTCAATTTTCCCTAGTTGATTGATTTGTTTTAAATGTTGAGATACGGTTTGATCGACTTGGATCACTTCTTGCTTGATTGTTTGCTTAATAGCTAAGGTATCTTTCTCCAGCGATCGTTGATAAAGTTGTTCGATAATTTTTTTGTAATTTTGGTGTATCATTTGAATTTCTTTTTGTGTTTTTTCCAAATGCTCTGAGTAAACGACTTGTTGCTGAAAAATTTCTTTAGAAGCAGTTAACTGAACTTTTTTAGTAATAGAATAAACGAGGTAACTAATGATCAGTACGAATGAAAAATAGCAAATCAAGAGAACGAGACTATGTTCGGCGTAAACCGTACCTAGGAAACTATCTGCAATAAGGTAAAGGAAAATAATAATGAGTGATAATCGATTTTGGTCAAATAAACTGTTTAAATATTTATGTAGCTTTAATTTCTGGAAAAGTTTGATTATCTGCAAAAAGAGTATAAAAACTATGCTATAAAAAAAGAGATAGAATAAAGGCATTGAAAAAGTAAATATTCGATCATAAAGTGTTGAAGAGATGATGAAAACAGTAGTTAAATGATGAATCGTTCCATAAATCATTTCAGATATGCAAAACAATAACAGCAGATGTATAATTGATGTTTTCCGGAAAATAAGTTTGATAAAAAATAAATAGACGATACAAACTACTAGATTGATCACTAATTGAATCCATCCTTCAAAATGACCTAATTGTTCAATTTGTTGAATCGTTAGTAATGAACAGAAAATGCCTGCCGAAGTTCCAGCTAAGACAATCAACGCTATTTTTTTAAAAAATAACATCGTTGAAGTAAAAAAATGTTGCCCAAGGTAGCAATAACTTAGAAAATTCATTATCATTCCAAAACTATTTAATAAGACGGCGGTAAAAAACATAGTAAAATTCTCCTTTTATGCTATTAAGAACAGGTATTTATTGCTCAATCATAAGTCTTTGAACAAACTGATCTTGTTCGATTTGAGTGTCTATGAATACATTTTGATAGTGATTGATAATTTGTCTTAAATTACTTAATCCTAGCCCCCGATTGCTTCCTTTAGTGGAGTACCCTTCTTGCCAAATTTTATTCAGATTTGGTGACTTCTTAAATGGATTTTTGACAATGATCGTAATCATTGATGGCTCTTTATAGAGGACTAAAGTTAAAGCTTGCTGAGTTGAATTGGCGCTTTCTTCAATGGCGTTATCGATTAAAATGCCGAGACAACATAGGATATCAGGCGTCTCCATAGCGATGAAATGAATCGTTTCTGGAACCTCAATAAAAAGTTCAATGTCTTGTTTTTCTGCCGTCATGATTTTTGTTAAAATTAATCCTTTAAGTTCAACAAATTCAATTTTCACTAGTTGATTGGTTTGTTTTAAGTTATGAAAAATAGTTTGGTCGATGTTAAGTAAATCATCATGAATTGTTTGTTTGATGATGGAAGTATCGTTGACCAAAGAGGCTTGATAAAGCTTGTTAACAATACTTTTGTATCTTTGGTGAATCGTACGAATTTCTTTTTGGACTTTTTCTAAGTGATCCGAGTATATCGCTTGTTGTTCCAACTGTTTTTGGGCAATCCTAAGTCGGCTTTCTTGTGTAATCGAAAAAAATAGGTAACTACTAAATAAAATCAAGATAAAGTAGCTACTAAAAGCGGTAAAAAGGACTATAAGGCTTGCAGAAGAAGATAAATCAACCCAGGTATCAATAATGAAAAAAGACAAAATAATAATAAAGGATAGTTTGCGATAGACGAACAAATTTTTTATGTATATATCTATATGGCATGTTTTTAACAACTTGAGTATGAAAAAAGAAACAATTAAAACGACGCTGTTTGAAATCAGGTTTGCTAAAGGCATTGAAAAAGCTAACAAGTGAGAATATAGAGTTGAAGCTCTTAAAAGAAAGAGAACAAATAAATCTATGCTTTTCAACATCATTTCAAAAATACAAAACAACAATAGCAATCTAAAAAGCGAAATGTTTGGAAAAAGTAAGTGATTAGTTAATAGATAACCAATTATGTAAAAGCTAGTAGCAACAACTAAGAGTCTAGAATCTCGTATATAACCAAATTGATTGATTTGTTGAATGGACAGTAAGGTAGAGCTAAAACTAACCAAAATTCCTGATAAAATCGTCAGGGAGATTGGTTTGACAGGCGGATATCTTGGGGTGAGAAATAGCAAATTAATATAATAATGAACACCATATAAACTTATAAAAGTTATGCTGTTGACTAAAAATAAGGATAAAAACATAATTATCACCTCCTGTTAAGTAGTGGTTTGAATCTCTTGTTGAAAAATAATGTTACTGAAATCCATCTTTATAAAAGACCTCATCTGTCTCATACAAGCTACATGTTCTTTTGATTTGTAACAAAATTTTGGGGAAATTCGGCTATTACTATAATTTTCAAGTATGTCCTAATTAAAATACTCCTTTAGCAATTTTTTTCCTTTTCTAGAAATTAGACATGTATCCTCATTAATCATTTCCAAATTAGATTGTTGATAGTTCACGTGTTTTATTTTTTTTAAATGAACTAAGTAAGAGCGATGAATTTTACAAAATTCATCGCCTAGTTCATCTGCAATTTTTTGAAGATTTCCGCGAAACTCTATTAATCTATTTTCTGCACATAATTTTAAAAAATGAGGACGATCAGCTGTTTCAAAATAATAAATATCTTTGACAGGAATTTGTTGAATGGTATCCCCTAATTTGACGGTAAAATAACTATCAAGTGATCCTTGCTCGTGTTCTATTAATTGATGGATATCATCTAAGCATTCGTGAATCATACGAATCAGTCGTTCAGGGTTGTCTTTTGTTAGATAATTTAGCGCTTCCAATCGATACTTGAATGTTTCAAAAATCAATTCTTCGTGAGTCGTTACAAAGATAAAAAAACCACGGGGATCTAAAGCACGTAATTCCTTAGCTAGAAGAAACCCATCGTAATCTGAATGCTGTAAGTCTACATCCAAAAAATAAATGCTTCGTAAATTCTTTTCTTGTTTTCTATGCTGCAGCAAAGCTTTTGGATCATTAGAAGCGAAGACGATAGCCATATCATAATCAGCAATCATAATATAGGATTCAATTATTTTTTGTATAAAAGATAACGTTTCAGAGTGGTCTTCGCATAAATAAATTGGAATCATCATTTCCACCTCGATATATGCTACTAAAAGTATATCATTGAAGGGAACGTGTGACTATAAGTTTTTAAAAAATACAAAACGTGTATTTAATAGTCAGATTTTATTAACTATGGATGGTTAGAATCAATTTCCTATAGCTCAGTGTGAGGTAGTTTTGATTGAGTAATGAGTTTTGGAAGGCTGAATAAGTTTTTAATGATTCTCAGTTATAACAGGATATATTCGTAAATAGTGTTTCGCGAATAGGAATTTTTTTTATTTAGTAGTTGTTAATTCGGATGGCGAATAGTTGTTGATTTCTTTTAAACAATAGTGTAATAAAGGGATGGCTAATCTCCACTATTAGAACTATTTTTTATCGGTTTTGATTTATATAATAAAAGTAAAAATGGAAGCGATGTTATTTTTAAACTTTGTTTTAATTTAAAAAATAACAATGGTTTTTAATTAATAATATATTAGAAATATCAAAATACACTATTTTATATTGAAAAAATAATGTATTTTAGTTAATGTGACAAAACTTTCACATAGTAAAGTAACGTAGAGTTTTTATTTTATTAATAATCGTTAAGATTGTTTTGTTTTTTTAAAATGATATGATTGAAAAATTTTCATTGAAGGAATGGAAAAATAAAGCACAAAGATTTCCGAGTATATCATTCTTATGTTTAGTTGTTTATGATCCGTTGTCTAAGTGAAGGAGGCAGAATATTTGAATAAAAAAAAATCTTATTTAGCAGCTGTATTAATTATGACGGCCGCGATTCTCTATTTTTTTTGCTCTGATGGTTTATTGCAAGCAAAGTCGGATTTCCGTGGAAATCATGATCTATTCTTTTCAGTCATAGATTCTGACGAATCGATAAATGAGCTTGCGATTATGGAGCAGGAAAAAATTGAAGTTAAATTACATAATACAAATCAAGAACTCAATGAAGTGGGAATTACGATACCAGATGAGTTGAATTTCGATTTAGTTGAAACTCAAAAATTAATTGAACAAGTATTTCCAACTTTAGAGAAAAAGGACGGTATTGTAAGTGTTGATGGAAATAAAATAAAACTTCAATTTTCTCATCCAGAAATCAATCTGGAATCAATTCCGTTAGTTTTTTCTGCCAAACAATTTTCGAGTGAATCACAAAATAGCTCCAAGTTAATTGCGACAGCAAATCTTGGTGGAAAAGAGTATCAATCACAAGAGGTTGAATTGGTTATCCCTAAAAACAACAATGAACACACGATTCAGCCTCGAGCGGGCGATTTGAATGTTGATTTACATCTTGAATCGGTCTACAGTTCAATTGAAGCTGGAGCCGATGGGATTTTTCAATTGAATTTTAAAGTAACAGGAAGCCAAGCTAGTTATCAAGATGCGACAATAGAAGTAAAATTACCAGATAATGCACTATTTGATCAGGATATTGAACAGTTAAAATTAGCAGATGTCACTCCTACATATGATGAACAAACTCATGCCTTAAGTTATTTTTTTAAAGAACTAAATTCAGGTGTTTCTTTTACACAATTATTTAAAGTTCAGACTGAAAATGGATTTGTGAAAAATGGCACTAAATTAAAAGCCTCAGCAGAATTTAAAGCGCCTAATTATTTTGAGAATACATATACAGAAGCAATGATTACCGTTGCTTCGGGCTTGACGATGTCAGCTAATAAAGAATATGTACGTACATATTATAGTAATGGTGTTGAAAATGATGAAGTACCTCAAGAAGGAAATATTGGGGAATGGCAAGTTCGAGTAAATATTCCAAAGAAGGATACCGGTCAGCTTTACATTCAAGAAGAATCGCAAATCATAATCACGGATCAATTGCCAAAAGGCTTAGCTTATGTAGAGGGATCTACGGATGGAACATATGATGCGAAAAATCATACGTTGACTTGGCTATTTGATGCTCCTGATTTAGAAGAGCAGGAACGTATGACTACCGAATTATTTACCAGTGATTTTACAGTTCGGACAAAATTTCCAGATAAACTAACCAAAATTGAAAGTTATACCAATAATTTATCGGTATCTGTAGTTGATATAAATGGAGAAACGATTGAAGAGCAAGCTTCGGCTGCTGCGACTGTTTTTCCTCCATCAAGTAATGTGATACCGCCTGTAAATGGGACATTATTATACCCAACACATTTTGGTCCTTTAAATGGAAAAGGGGATATAAGTAATGATACTTCGAAACCTAATCCCAACCCTACAGTATATAATTCAGCAACATTAGGTTTTTCGTTTGAATCAACACCAATGCAAGCGGATAGTCCAAATAAACCGTTTGATAGTTATGATGTCACTTACAAAATCGATGACCACTTAGATTTGAAAAACATATACTTACAAAGACCACGATATGCACCGAATTATACTTACTATAGTAATAATTTGAATCAGACATTATCTGATAGTGCTGCGCAGATGGAGCTTTATGGAATGATTAATGGCAAAGAGCAACTATTAATCAAAAATCCTGAATCTTTAAAATATTATAATTTAGAAGAATTAGGTATAGATGAGCACATTAGTCAATTGAGATTTCATTATACATATCGTGCGGCAGGAACTGGTCAATCTGTTCGTATGCGTTACAGTATTCAAGAAGGGTATTTTGGACAAGTGAAGAATTCCTATGGGTTTAATTACACTGGATATAACAAAAATGGTACAAAAGTATCTCAATCACAAAGTGTAAATGGAACGCCAATCAGTCAGTACGCAGCTGCGAGAACAGCGAATGTTATTAAAGCGCCTACTGATAATAGTATTCCGATTGTTTCCAACACGATTAATTATGAAACGGAAGAAAATGGAACAGTTATAAGTGGTCCTAATCGAGTTCATGGGACTTTTAAAAGCGATCCTAGTTCATTAGTTACAGTTAAGGGTTCTTTTGACACCTATGTCTTATTATCACAAGGTGTTAAACTGGATACCGAAAATCCTGACGGTTTCTTTAGTTTGTATAATGGGTGGACACCTATCGATGAAACAGAAATTAAGGGAACTGTTTCAATCAAAGATGAAAATTATTTAGGACAAGAACGGCAACTGCTTCATGTTCATTGGGATTATGATACATTGGATGCAAATGATACGTTGACCTACAATTTTAACATTAATGTTGGTGATGATGCATCGTCACTACTCATGCCGGAAGCCTATAGTTTTTTGGGAAATGCAACGTTCAAAGTACCAACAAGTACTGGAAATTCAATCACTGATTCAGTAATCCAAAATGATATCAATGATATAAATGGTAATGGTGTTAAAAATGAAAAAATGGTCAAAACAGGGAATCAGTATTATTTAGCGAATGCTAGTGGTGTCGTTATCCAAGAATTAGTCAAAGGGGAGCTAGACGAAGATTTTTCTATGTTTGGCCATACCGTATTGGATGGGGATATTCACTATCGTTTTGAATTTACCAATAAAGGAACAAATAAAATCTCGACCATGACGTTGATGAATGTACTACCGTCCGTTGGAGACCTAGGAATCACAGATAATCAACCCTTAGATAGTATGTTTACACCGTTGATGAAAGGTCCAATTGACCTACCAGATGAATGGGACGACAAAGTAGAAGTTTACTACAGTGAAGCAATGAACCCAAAACGTGATGATTTGAATGATAGTGTCAATTATCCATCAACGACTCAACCAATTCCAAATCCAGTAGGTGCACAAGATCCGAAATGGATGAAAGAAAATGATGTCGACAAGTGGGAAGAAATTCATAGTTTCATGATCAAAATGAAACAAGGTGAGTCTTGGGAAGCTACTGAAACGATGACGTTGGATTTTGATATGAAAGCGCCGGATAAATTGGATAAAGAGTTGATTGATCCATCGCTTCCAGAATATGATCGAGCTGCTTGGAACTCATTTGCTTTTACTGTCAATGGTCTTCAAGCGGTTGAACCAAGTAAAGTTGGGGTCGTTGTAAATAATGAATTTAATTTACAGATGATTAAAGAAGACGATGAGGAAAGTAGTAAACGATTAGCTGGCGCAGAATTTACGTTTTTCGATCAAGAAAAAACAGAATTGGATACGCAAACGACGAATGAACAAGGTGAGCTTCAGTTTATGGGAATTGCACCAGGGACATACTATATTCAAGAAACGAAAGCACCGCCGTTTTATGAGTTGAATCCTACAGTTTATGAAGTTGAAATCAACAATAAAGGCGAAATCACGCTGAAAAATCCAGATGAGTTTGTCAAACAAACAGAAAATGCAAACGAAGAAGCACAAATCAAGCTGGTAGTATCTAACCGATTGAAGAGACTGCCTAATACAGGTAGTAAAAAGTTGATTACTTTGTTAATCGGAGGAGTCCTACTAGTAGCAGTTGGAATTGGTTATTTAATAAAACGAAATCAAGAAAGAGGAAGATCACATAATGAAACAAAATAGAAAAATTTTATCTGTCGCTATGGTTCTCTCGATATTTTTAGGAACACTGAGTGTCCTTTTGGGAACTACGCTTTCAGCGTCCGCGGCACCGAAAAATGCACCAGAAACATCTAATGTGATTGTACATAAATTACAGTACAAAGATGATGCACCAGTGACTATTGTTAATGATGGAACAGAATTAGAGTTACCTGATGGCGTGGAAAATTATGATCCAGCTAAATATGGTGAAGTAAGTTTTAGCTTAGTGGACATCACTGATTATAGTAAAAATAAATCAGAAGACGATATTCAAACAGAATTAAATGAGTTAGAACAAACAGGTTATCAAGGTTGGATTTCTGCTAATGGCACATTAGTTGCTCAAGAAACTGTAAATGCTAACGGAATTGCGACTTTTAACGATGTTCCGGCAAAAAATGCAGACGGAAGTCACCATGTATATACAGTGTTAGAAACAAAAAGCCCAGCTGGATTAGTGAAAAAAATCGCACAGCCAATTATCATTTCGTTACCGATGACTAATAAAGATGGCGACGGCTTTTTAACAGATGTGAATCTATATCCGAAAAACCAAGTCCAAGAATTAACGTTGACGTTAACCAAGTATGCAGATGAAATCAAAGCAGGACAAGAATTATCAGGTGTTGAATTTGATTTGTATTCCGGGAAAGCAGGAACAGGAACAAAAGTCAATGACGTGCCTTTAGTAACAAATGAGCAAGGACAATTGACCGTTACAGGATTAACAATTGGTAGCTACTATTTAGTGGAAACCAAAGCACCAGATGGGTATGTGATCCACGCGAATGCCCAAAATAATGCTAATAATAAATTAACCTTTGAAATCACTGAAGCAGGAATCGATTCTGATGCGTTGAAAATCGATTTTGTAAACTTTAAGAAACCAGTAAGTGAAAAAACGGTTGAAAATGGAACAGCATCTGGAACAAATAATAGTAGTTTTGAAATAGGCGATAAAGTTGCTTATAAAAATACCATAGATGTACCGAAAGATATTGCGGGTAGTCAATTTGTAAGTATTGATGGTGAAACAGTCACGACACAAAATTATACAGTATTTAACTATACCGATATCGGTGGTAAAGGATTAACGTACAATGGTAATGAAAATAGTGTGGTTGTAACAGGTGAAGAAGGTAAAAGCTTAATACTGGGTACAGACTATACGTATGAAGCACAACCAAATGGGTTTAAAATCGACTTTATTTTAGCAGATGGTAAAGTAAGTCGTAATGTAGAAGATTTAGCAGGTAAAAAAATCTATATCGATTACCAAATGACGATTAATGAAGAAGCAAAAGATGTGATTTCAAGCGGTAACGGGATTGATAACAGTTATGATTTGACTTGGAACAACAATCCAAAAGGTGACGTTGATGATGAGCATATCACAGGAAAAGTTCCAGTTTATACAGGTGGGGCGAAATTTGTCAAAGAAGACAGTAAAACACAAGACCGTTTAGCTGGTGCGAAATTTGTTTTAATCAATGCTAAAGGCGAGTATTTTAATGGTTGGGTAACAAATGACCTTGGGATGAAAGAAGCGCAATGGGTTACTGAACAACCAACAACTGGAGACGGCGTTTTAACGTCAAGTGAAGACGGAACGTTTGAGATTTTTGGTTTAGCTTACGGTAGTTATTCCTTGAAAGAGATTCAAGCACCAGATGGTTATGCCTTAGCAACAAAACCTTTTGAATTTGAAATTACTGCTGATACATACAATGGCGAAATCATTGGTATTCAAAATTCGAAAAAATCTAGTTTACCAATGACTGGTTCAATTCAATTAGTAACAATGACTCTGGCAGGTATGCTTTTGCTTTTTATTGCGGGATTTTATTACAAAAAAAGATTGCAAGGAAACTAAACTCTAAATAGCAACGAGTTTAAAACAAAATTGCTAAAAGTGATAAAATCGAAAATAGACTAGTGTAAAATAACGCTCCGAATTCCTCGGTTATTTATTCTTGTTTTTATTCCAAGAATAAATAATTAGAGGTTTTTTTATTTTGCTATCACGAATCTGCTTGGTCTTGCTAGAAATATTAATAAAAAAATATTATATTGCATCTCGTTAATGATATAAAAAAATATTATATCTAGTGTTATTTTTAATGGAGTGGTTATTTTAAAAATAACAAAAGTTTTTAATTAACGGAAAATTAGAAAAGTCATAAAACACTATTTTTAGTTGTTTTAATAATGTATTTTAGTTAAGTGTATAGAGTTTTTTGTTTTTAAAAGTAACGATGATTAATTAAGTTGGATAGACGTTGTTAACATAAGCACAGAATCCTATCATCAATAAACTGAAAGTAATAAAATCAAAAAAACAAGAACTTCAGACGTAAGAATAGTTAAGTAAAATTGAGTGGACGTTTCATAAAATATGTAATGATTTTATGGAATGTCTGTTTTTTTCTTTAGGTGTACTACGAAATAATTATTTTTTGAATAGTCAATTTAAACAGTTTAGCGGATAAGTTGGAGGAACGGTAGATTTTGAGCTGCTGTCTTTTCTGAAAAAGTGGTGCTTTTCATTATTGAAGAAAACCTCTATAATAACAGTAAACTTGAAAAGAGAAGAGGAAATCGTTTGCGTATATTATTTATTGGTGATGTAGTCGGTTCGCTAGGGCGTGAAACACTGGCTACCTATTTACCAAAAATGAAACAAAAATTTCATCCCCAAGTAACCATTGTTAATGGTGAAAACGCAGCAGCTGGAAGAGGGATTACGGAAAAAATTTATAAAACATTCCTGCAAAATGGCGTTGACGTTGTTACTTTGGGCAATCATTCGTGGGATAATAAGGATATTTTTAACTTTATTGGTGATGCTAAGAAAATGATTCGACCCGCTAATTTTCCCGAAGGAACGCCAGGACAAGGCCTTGTATTTGTAAAAGTGAACCAATTGGAATTAGCAATCATTAATTTACAAGGACGAGTATTTATGAATGATTTAGATGATCCTTTCAAAAAAGCTGAATTACTCATAACCGAAGCTAAAAAACGAACCCCATTGATTTTTGTCGATTTTCATGCAGAAACAACGAGTGAAAAACAAGCGATGGGCTGGTTTTTGGATGGCCAAGTCAGTGCGGTCGTAGGAACCCATACCCATGTACAAACCAATGATGCTCGTATCTTGCCAGCAGGAACGGCCTATTTAACAGATGTGGGAATGACGGGACCGTATGATGGCATTTTAGGAATGAAACGGGGCCCCGTCATTGATAAATTTTTGACAGCTTTACCTAAGCGTTTTGAAGTTGTAGAAGAAGGTAGAAGTATTTTGTCTGGTTGCTTGATTGAAATTGATGATACTACAGGGCAAGCTAAACAGATTGAACCGATTCAAATCAGTGAAGATCGACCATTCGAGTAAAAAAATAAAAACCACTAATCATGAAATTTTTTTAATTTTATAATTAGTGGTTTTTAGTATAGTTGGAGATTAAAAACGATTAAATAATTCGAATGTTCAGGGACTTAGCTGAAATTAAGAAAGAAAATTTTAGGTTACCTCAAATTTGAAGAACACCAAGTAAGAATCATTCAATATCAAAAGGAAATTTTTCGTGTTTCTTGTCATTTTCGTAAATTCCTTCTTATTACGATAAATCATGAAGAACGTAGTGAATTAATGAGGCATCGTACCTACTTGGAGCTGGACACTTTTTTTTAAAATTAACAAAATAAACTTTTTAGATGAATTTATTCATTTTTAACAAAAAAATCTTGAGCAGATAGCTATTTATTATATAATGTATAATAGGAATAGTTTATTGGAGGGGTTAAAAATGGAACAGTCGAAACTAAATTCATTGTTTTCTTTGACGAAAACTTCACAAATGATTTATGAAAAAATACCTGAACAAAAAATCATTAAAATCTATTCTTTGGATGAAAACGAATTGGTTAATGGTGTGCTTGAATTTGATATCAATCATACGAATAAATTATCAAAGAAAATCAATCAAAAAGGACTACGTTTTGTATCCACTGAAGATTATTTTAATGAAAAATGACGTATTTTAAAGTAAGAGAAGTAAATGAGTGTTGAGTAGAAAATATTTTTGTTTCATTTAGAAAATTGAGAGCCAAAGAGTAAAAAGTGGTTGATTTTGAAACATTTCTCTAATCATTTTCAGCACGAATCATTGTGAATCTTATCCAGAGAATTGTTTGTAGATCAGCTTTTTTTACCTCGTTTAGTAAGTTTTGTCGATGAAACAAATATTTTTTTTATTTTTACCTTATTTATATTTTGTGACAGATCATTTTAACATGAAAAAGTGTTGTTTTAGTTGTTGGTCTCTGCTGTGTTGTACCTAAAAAAAGTATGTTAAAATAGGCATAGCCGCTGATAGGTGAATTTCGAGAAAATGAAGGTGTGAATAATTATGGAACCATCTATTGTTGATGAAGAGATAAACAAAGAATTGTCCCGTTTATTATCACTTATTGGTGAAGATGAGGTTATTATACGTTACAAAGAATTAGAGAAGAAGATCAAAGAAAATGAAAAATTGACGAAGTTAGTGGAAGAAATCAAAGCAGCCCAAAAAGATGCGGTTCAGTTTGCGCATTATGGGAAACCAGAAGCAGAGAAAGAGGCTATTTCAAGAGCCGATGCTTTGACTCAGCAATTTGATGATCATCCACTAGTGATTGCTTATAGAGAACAGTTGATTGAAGCGAATGACTTATTACAATATATAACAGATAGAATTCAGTACCGCATAAATGAAGAGCTAGAAAAGGAAGGATAGTACTATTATGCCTCAAAAAACCAAAAATACACCGATGATGGAACAATATTTAGCGATTAAAGGGCAGTACCAAGATGCTTTTCTATTTTATCGCTTAGGTGATTTTTATGAAATGTTTTACGAAGATGCTGTAAATGCAGCTCAATTATTAGAATTAACGTTGACTAGTCGTAACCGAAATGCCGATGAACCGATTCCAATGTGCGGAATTCCTCATCATGCAGCCCAAGGCTATATTGATACCTTGATTGAACAAGGGTATAAAGTGGCGATTTGTGAACAAGTTGAAGATCCCAAGACAACCAAAGGAATGGTCAAACGAGAAGTTGTTCAGTTAATTACGCCTGGAACAGTCATGACTAGTAAAGGATTGGACGCTAAAGACAACAATTATCTGACTGCGATTGTAGAAGCGAATGGTTTATTTGGTTTATCTTATGTAGATTTAAGTACAGGTGAATTAAAAACAGCAATTTTGGAAGATGAAGAAAGTGTCGTTAATGAAGCGTCAGCACTTCAAACAAAAGAAATGGTTTTAGGTAGTGAACTATCGGAATCATTAAAAGAGACGTTACAAACTCGTTTGAATATTATTTTTTCAGAGCAAAATGAATCACAGGAAAATGCGGAATTTAATTTTTTAACAAGTGAATTAACACATCCATTAGCGATTGAAGTAACTGGTCGTCTGCTAACTTATTTAGCCTTGACCCAAAAACGTGGTTTGGCTCATATTCAAAAAGCGGTAAATTACCAACCTGATCATTTTTTAAAGATGGATCATTACTCAAAATTTAATTTAGAATTAACACAGTCGATTCGCACTGGACAAAAAAAGGGAACTCTTTTATGGTTGCTTGATGAGACGAAAACAGCTATGGGCGGACGACTTTTAAAACAATGGCTCGATCGACCACTAATTCAAGAAAAACAAATTTTTGCGCGACAAGAAATGGTTCAATCCTTATTGAATGCATATTTTGAACGTGTCGATCTACAAGCAGCGTTGACAAAAGTATATGACTTAGAACGTTTGGCTGGCCGAGTTGCCTTTGGAAGCGTAAATGGACGCGATTTGATTCAGTTAAAGACTTCACTTGAGCAAGTGCCAATGATCCGAGAATTGATTATTGGTATCAACCAAGGACAGTGGAATGATTTATTAGTTGATTTAACTCCTGTTGAGGATATTGTCGAATTAATCAATCGTTCAATTAATGAAGAAGCACCTTTACAAATAACGGAAGGAAATGTCATCAAAGATCATTACAATCAAAAATTGGATGAGTATCGGGATGCAATGCGTCATGGAAAACAATGGCTTGCAGAATTAGAAGCGAAAGAACGACAAGCTACAGGCATCAAAACGCTGAAAGTTGGTTTCAATCGAGTATTTGGTTATTATATTGAAGTGACTAAAGCGAATTTAGTTAACTTGGAAGAAGGAAAATATGAACGGAAGCAAACTCTTGCCAATGCGGAGCGCTTCATTACGCCAGAACTAAAAGAAATGGAAACCTTGATTTTAGAAGCTGAAGAAAAATCAGTCGATTTAGAATATCAGTTGTTTTTAGAAGTTAGAGAACAAGTAAAAGAAAATATCGATCGTTTACAAAAATTAGCTAAAACAATCAGTGCTGTTGATGTTTTGCAATCTTTTGCGACAGTTAGCGAACGTTATCAGTATGTTCGACCAACGCTAAAAAATAATGGGCAAGACTTGCAGATCGTTGAAGGTCGTCACCCTGTTGTTGAAAAAGTTTTAGGTCACCAAGAATATATTCCGAATAGTGTTCAAATGACGAAAGAAGATATTATTTTACTGATTACTGGACCCAATATGTCAGGGAAAAGTACTTATATGCGTCAACTAGCTTTAACCGTTGTAATGGCTCAAATCGGTTGTTTTGTACCAGCTGAATCAGCGACGCTACCAATCTTTGACCAAATCTTTACTAGAATAGGAGCATCGGATGATTTAATTGCAGGACAAAGTACTTTTATGGTGGAAATGATGGAAGCCAATCAAGCATTACGTCATGCGACACCAAATAGCTTGATTTTATTCGATGAATTGGGACGTGGAACGGCCACGTATGATGGAATGGCCTTAGCTCAAGCAATTATTGAATATATTCATCAAGATGTGAAAGCCAAAACACTTTTTTCAACACATTACCATGAATTGACCGTTTTAGATGAAAAACTTAATGGTCTAAAAAATATTCATGTTGGGGCAGTAGAAAAAAATGGTGAAGTCGTATTTCTTCATAAAATGATGGAGGGTCCAGCGGATAAAAGTTACGGAATTCATGTAGCAAAAATTGCTGGTTTACCAACCTCATTACTTGATCGTGCAGCAACTATCTTGAGTGCTTTAGAAGCAGAAGAAACGCCAATCAAAATCGAATATCAAGAAACAATTCAAGAAGAAACAGAACAACTTTCCTTGTTCAAAGAAGTATCAACGGAAGAACTTGGTGTAATCGATACATTGAAAAAAATCAATTTACTAGAAATCACTCCAATGGATGCGCTGAACAAATTACATGAATTACAAAAACGAATTTAACCTTTATTTGAAACTTCTAGAGTAAAAGAACAGTGGTTGAAACACAGGAAAACTGAGTAAGTGTTGTGCAAGAGTGACTCGTTTTTCGAAGTTAAGTAGGTTTTTCTATAGGTTATAGGATCTTTCTTGATTTCATCAAAATTTCTGGAGAGTTGATTTTTCCTTATCGTTTTAAAATAAGTTTTAGTTGATGAACGAATAAAAGCTAAGGATGGAAGGAGACCGCAAAGTAATGGCGAAAATCCAAGAACTATCGGAACAACTAGCCAATCAAATCGCTGCGGGTGAAGTTGTAGAACGTCCTGCATCGGTAGTGAAAGAATTGGTTGAGAATGCAATTGATGCTGGAAGTACCCAAATCGATTTATTTATTGAAGAAGCAGGCTTAAAAACAATCCAAATCATTGATAATGGTGAAGGAATCTCTAAAGAAGATGTGTTAAATGCTTTTAAGCGCCACGCAACAAGTAAAATTCATACGAGAGATGATCTCTTTCGTATTCGTAGTTTAGGTTTTCGTGGAGAAGCACTGCCCAGTATTGCATCTGTTTCAGAAATTATTCTTGAAACAGCTACTGCAGAAGAAAATGAGGGAAGTTATGTTGTTTTAAAAGGTGGTAAAGTCGAAGAACATCGTCCCGCAGCCTTGCGAAAGGGAACCAAACTAACGGTTTCAAATTTATTTTTCAATACGCCTGCTCGTCTAAAATATGTCAAAACGATTCAAACAGAGCTGGCTAATATTGGAGATATTGTGAATCGCCTAGCTTTGAGTCATCCTAAGATTGCTTTTCGTTTAGTTCATGATGGTAATAAGATGATGTCAACCGCAGGAAACGGCGATTTAAAACAGACGATTGCAGGAATCTACGGTATTAGCACTGCAAAAAAAATGTTGAAAATCGAAGCGGAAGATCTGGATTTCAAATTATCTGGCTATGTTTCCTTACCAGAAGTTACTCGGGCTAGTCGTAATTATTTATCCACAATTATCAATGGTCGTTACATTAAGAATTTTTCATTAAATAAAGCAATCGTGGATGGCTATGGATCGAAATTGATGGTTGGGCGATTTCCAATTGCGGTAGTTGAAATTGAAATGGATCCATTGTTGGTCGATGTGAATGTCCACCCGACAAAGCAAGAAGTCCGTTTAAGTAAAGAAAAAGAATTGATGAGTCTGATTAGTAATGCCATCAAAGATGTTTTAAGTCAAGAACAACTGATACCAAATGCGGTCAATAATTTAGGTTTCAAGAAAAAAGTAGAGCAGCAAGCTAAAACGGAACAATTAGAGATTCCATTATCGGAAGAACCGAAGAAAGATCGTTCCTTAAAAAATGGGGGACTATCATTTGATCCAGCAAGCGGAACTTTTTTCGTTAATCAAGAAAATCCTGTGGCTTCAGAAAATGAAAAAAAACCTGAAACTAAAGAGGCAACGGAAACTGTTTCAACGCCTTTAAATAATGAAGAGAACCGAATCGAAGAAATAGAAAATAGGACAACTTCATCTGAAATAGTCGCAGAAACAACTGAGATTTTTACAATTACTAATTCTAACTCTAGTTCAGTGGAAACTGATGCTCTGACGGTTGAACCTGTTACTGGTGAATCACCTGATTTTTCAGCGGATGATGTCGCTGGTTCAGCTTTATCAGAAGAACATCAAATAAGTGAGCATCCAGAATTCGATTTTTCTAAAGAACGAGAAATACAAAAAGCTTTGAACAAAGTAAATGATGAAAAACCAAAACAACGATTCCCAGAGTTAACTTATTTTGGACAGATGCATGGCACTTATTTATTTGCTTCGAGTAAAGATGGGCTATATATTATTGACCAACATGCTGCGCAAGAACGAATCAAATATGAGTATTTTCGGGAAAAAATTGGAGAAGTTTCTGATGATTTGCAAGAGTTACTCGTTCCCATTGTTATTGATTATCCAAACAGTGATGCACTAAAAATCAAAGAACAAAAAGAAATGCTTGAAGAAGTAGGGATCTTTTTAGAAGATTTTGGTCAAAATAGTTTTGTGATTCGGGCGCATCCGACGTGGTATCCGTCAGGTGAAGAGGAAATTATTATTCGTGAAATGATTGATATGATGTTAGTCACTGGCAAAGTGAGCGTTAAAAAATTTCGAGAAGCAACAGCGATTATGATGAGTTGTAAACAGTCGATTAAAGCCAATCATTATTTAAATGAGCAACAAGCACGTGTTCTTTTAAGCGATTTGGAAACTTGTGAAAATCCGTTTAATTGTCCACACGGAAGACCTGTTTTGATTCATTTTACTAACTCAGATATGGAAAAAATGTTTAAACGAATCCAAGATCCCCATTAAAATAATTCGGGCGTATCTGCAAGTTGCGATAAAAATTACCGCTAGGCTTGCAGATACGCCCTAAAACTATTAAATGGCTGGAAAACTAGAAGATAAGACAAATTGTTTTTGGAAAAGGGTTAGTAGCAATGTTTGATCTATTAGTTAATCTTCTTGCAACAAACTAGTATAGTTAAAACAATGAATCCTTTGTGTAATGATAAAATTCAGTTGTGTTTTTAATATGTTATTAAGAATGGTGGGCTATTGCTATTATGATTTTTGGTTTCAGCGTATAATAAAAGTGAATCATAGTAACGGAAGGTGTGAAACATGAGTAAAATAAAACAATATAGTTGGTTCTTTTTATTGCTGTTTACTGTCATTGATTTTTTGATTCCTTATATCTTAGGCTTATTTTATCCGCATTATCGCCCATTTCATCAAGTAATTAGCGATTTGGGTGAAGCAGGAAGTCCTGTCAAAGATACATTTCGCTGGACATCAGTAATTGTAGGACTCTTGTTAATTTTAGCTTTGCCAGGAATTTACCAATATTTTTCCAAAATAACAAAAAGAGGCGCAACTCTCTTGATTATGTCTCTTGCTGCATTTGGAGTAGGACAATGTTTATTATCAGGATTGTTTAGTGTCAGTCGTTTACCATCAGGGTTTGATTTATCAATGTTTATTCATCAAGCTGGATCTGCAATTGGAACAATTGGCATGCTGTTGGTTCCCCTTGTTCTAGCAGTAATTTATGGAAAAGCTAACAGTGTGAATGAACGAAATATTTACTTGATTTTGTTTGCTATATCATTACTTTTTTCTGGTATCAATGGATTATCACAAGCAGTGGAATTTACATATAAAGGTGTTTGGCAACGAATCTCAATGTTATGTATGTATTTGCCAACAATGTACTTAGCTCTATCGCTTAAAATCAATCAAAAATAAAAATAGTTTAGGAAAATTACATAGAGGTAAACAAAATAGAAAGAGCCTTTTTTATACTCGTAGAATGCATAGAATAATGTATTTTGCGAGTTTTTTGTAATTGTATCAGCTAACAATTGGTGCATTATAAGCTAATTGTCATTGTTCTACTTATTTTCTTCGGTATCATCCTTTGAGGTTTGTTTTTTTTCCATATAATTGATTGTTGCAGGGATGATTTTTTGGACGTACAACCAAATAAGTAGGAAAAAAACAGTAGGTAAAACTAAATTTATGAGCAAATGGATAGTGGCATTTTTGATAAACATATTAATAATTCCTGTCATATAGCAACTGCAATAAAACGTTAGCGAGATATTTTTAAATTTAATAATTTTCATTTTGGTATTTTCACTAATTGTTTTTTTATATTTTACTTCATAATTGTCTGTATTGATTAATAAGGTAATCATCGTTCCAAAAACACCAATTTTAGCTGTCGTATCTGCCAACAATAGAATAAAAGAAAGAACACAAATAATCGGAAGATAAAAAATAATATCTCTTACTTCATTTTTCATGCCATTCTTCCTCCTATTATTAATGATTACTGGGGCAAATTTTACCAGTAAAACTTCATCCTAACGATCTGTAGAACTATTCTTCCTCAATTACTTTACTGCGGAACTTTTGTTAGTTCAAGTAAAAATTACTTATTCCTAGTTTTATCAAGCTAAAATTAACTTTTTTATAAAAAAATTATTTTAGTTACCACTTTATGCGGATAACAATTCGGTTAATTAATTCTTTTTTCATAATTCTCTCTTTTTCAATAACGATATTTAGAAAAAAAAAGAAAAAAAAGCGAGTAGTTTGACTATAATGGATGCAATAAACCTATTTTGTAAATCATTCTATAGAAATAGTCGGGAAAAATGAGATTGGAGCAAAAGTGGTTAGCTCTGAGAACCGAGTAGGTACGATGCATCATCGAATCACTATGCTCTTCGTGATTTATCGCAATAAGACGGAATTTCCGAAAATGACAAGAAACACGAGAGGTTTCCTTTCGATGTTGAATGATTCCTACTTGGTGTTCTTCAAATTTCCGGTAAATTTCGGCTTGTTTCCGAAAGAGCTGCTTTTGTACCACCGTTTGTTCAGGTTTAGAAGATAGAACAAAGGTGCTCTTTACTTTTGTTTTACTAACCGTATCTTTTGTAAAAAAAATAAATCCGTAGTACATTAATTTTGTAGTCTATAAAAATGTCGTTTCTGATAGAAGTAAATGTTATACGAAATAGTTAAGGAACTTATCGTGCGTCCTAATAACATTTTTAGATGAAGTTTTTGTCGAAAATTGTTCATTATAAATTTGATTATTAAAGCGATTTGTTTTACGGGTGTTGGTTTTTAATAATCAAGGAACGAGTTATTAGGGATGAAATTGTATTTAAAAAAATTGAGAAAGGAGGAGTAACGAAGAATGCTAGGTGTTATTTTATTATACGTAGGTATGGTGCTGATGAGTAATGGATTTTACCGTCTACAAGGAACAAAGGATAAATCGATTGTGGTGATGAATTTGTTTACAGGTGGACTAAGTTTAATCTTAAATCTTGTCGCGCTTTCTTATGGAATTATTGCAGATAAAGAAGCTTCATGGTTCTACGCTAGTGCAACAGGACTTCTATTTGCCTTTACCTATTTGTATACTGCGATTAATTCAATTTTTAATTTGGATCAAAAATTATATGGCTGGTTTAGTTTGTTTGTCGCAATCAATGCAATTCCAGCAGGTATTTTATGTTTCTATGGTTATGGCGGAAACGCATTATACGGCATTATTTGGTTTTTATGGGGCATTTTATGGCTTACAGGTTTTATCGAAAATACCCTTGGAAAAGATTTAGGAAAATTTGTGGGATATCTAGCGATTGGCGAAGGAATTTTCACTGCATGGATTCCAGGCTTTTTGATGCTAGTTAATTTATGGCCTAAATAAGTTGAGAGGAGAATGAAAGGATGCAATTGACAACAAGAGAACAAGAAAAAATGATGATTAGTTTGGCAGCAATGATTGCTCAAAGAAGAAAAGACAAAAAAATCAAATTAAATCATCCGGAAAGTGTGGCATTGATCACCGACTTAGTTTTGGAAGGGGCTCGTGAAGGGAAAACTGTTTCAGAATTAATGAATGAAGGTCGTGTACTGTTAACAAAAGAAGATGTTATGGAAGGTGTTTCCGAAATGATCCCAATGATTCAAGTAGAAGCAACTTTTCCAGACGGTACAAAATTAGTCACGATTCATGATCCTATTCAATAAAAAATAAGCATAATATTTTTGATCAAGGAGGAAATGATATGATTCCAGGAGAATACAAATTAGCAAAAGAACCAGTTGTATGTAACGAAGGATATGATGCAATCACGATAGAAGTCAAAAATGTGGGCGATCGTGCGGTTCAAGTTGGTTCACATTTCCATTTTTATGAAGCCAACGAAGAAGGGCTGAAATTTGAACGTGAACAAGCTCGTGGTAAACGGTTGGATATTCCAGCAGGAACAGCGATTCGTTTTGAACCAGGTGAAACAAGAAAAGTAAACTTAATCGATATGGGTGGTAAACGCCGTATTTATGGTTTTAACAATAAAGTAAACGGCTATTTAGATGACGATCGTAGAGCATAAATGCCAAAATAATTGAAAAGAGGGAAAAATATGAGCTTTGAAATGGATAGAAGTAAATATTCGCAAATGTTTGGCCCTGTACTAGGCGATAGCGTACGTTTAGGAGATACCGATTTATTTGCAGCAATTGAAAAAGATTATACTGTTCATGGTCAAGAAAGTAAGTTTGGTGGAGGGAAAGTACTAAGAGATGGCATGGGTGTCAGTGCAACTGAAACACGTAAAGCCAATCCTTTAGTCGCCGATACCATTATTACGAACGCGACTATTGTTGATTATACTGGAATTATTAAAGCTGATATCGGTATCCGTGACGGAAAAATCTTTGCCATTGGTAAAGGCGGTAATCCAGATAATATGGACAATGTTGATTTCGTTGTCGGAGCAAGTACAGAAGCTATTTCAGCAGAAGGATTAATTGTTACTGCTGGCGGATTAGATATTCATGTTCACTTCATTTCACCAGGACTAGCACATGCAGGTCTTGATAATGGGATTACAACACTGTTTGGTGGCGGAACAGGTCCGGCAGATGGAACGAACTCTGCGACGACTTCTCCAGGTAAATGGCACATTGAAAAAATGTTGCAATCAGCTGAAACGTTACCAATTAATATGGGCGTCATGGCAAAAGGTTCTGGTGCAACACCAGATACAATTGCAGAACAAATCGAAGCTGGCGCGATGGCCATTAAAACCCATGAAGATTGGGGCGCAACCAGTGCTGGAATTGATAATTCATTAAAAGCAGCTGATAAATATGATGTTCAATTCGCAGTTCATACGGATTCATTGAACGAAGGTGGCTTTGTCGGCAATACGTTAGATGCTTTTGCTGGTAGAACGGTTCATACCTTCCATACAGAAGGTGCTGGTGGCGGACATGCCCCTGATATTATGGTTGTTGCTGGTCATGATAATGTATTACCGTCTTCAACTAACCCAACTAATCCATATACAATCAATGAAATCAGTGAATTGTTTGATATGGTTATGGTTTGTCATAATTTAGATCCTAAATTACCAGAAGACGTTTCTTTCGCAGAATCACGTGTGCGTAAACAAACTATTGCAGCTGAAGATGTGCTTCATGATATGGGTGCGTTGAGTATTATGACGTCTGATGCGATGGCAATGGGACGTGTTGGTGAAGTTGCAATGCGTTGTTGGCAATTAGCTGATAAAATGAAAAAACAACGTGGTCCATTAGATGGAGATACAGAATTTAATGACAACAATCGTATCAAACGTTATGTAGCGAAATATACAATCAATCCAGCGATTACAAATGGTGTTTCAGATTATATTGGATCCGTTGAAGAAGGCAAATTTGCTGATTTAGTGATTTGGGAACCTGCTAAGTTTGGGACAAAACCAAAAATGGTCTTAAAAATGGGCATGATTACGTATGGTGTCATGGGCGATGCAAGCTCAAGCTTACCAACACCACAACCTCGTTTGATGAGAGATTTATTTGGTGCTTGTGGAAAAGCTGTTGAAACGACAAATATTACCTTTGTCTCTCAATATGCTTATGATCATGGTGTCAAAGAAACAATGGGCTTAGGAAAAGTTGTTTTGCCTGTTCATAATACTCGAAATCTAACCAAACGCGACATGAAATTAAACAACTATAGTCCAAAAACGATTACGGTTGATCCTCATACCTTCGATGTGAAAATCGATGACGAATTGATTACCTGTGATCCAGTTGAAACCATTTCATTAAGTCAACGTTATTACTTATTCTAAACTTATAGGAGGTTGGGACAAAAGTGATGAGCTATCGGAAGGAAATGTTCTTAGCTAGTAATTAGCTATGAAGAATCGATTTTTGAATGAAGCGAATCAAAACTTTTGTCCCATTCTTTCTCTAATTTTAACTGAAATTTTCATGAAAAAAATCTAAAGGAGGCAGCTTATGATTTTAACAAAAGTAGATACAACCGTTGAGGAATTAACAGATATTGAAAACTATCATGTAGAAACGGTTGTTTTAAGCAGTGACGAATTAAATAAAAAAATTATTCGCGTAACAACTGATCATGGAAATGAATATGGGATTCGCCTATCAGATGAAAGTGAAGGGTTACATAATGGCGCGATTTTTTTCTTAGATGATCATAATTTACTAGTCATCAATGTTCGTTCGGAAGAGATGATTATTATTGAACCAAAAACAATGGATGAAATGGGTGAAATTGCCCATATGCTAGGAAATACGCATAAACCTGTTGTTGTAGAAGAAGGAAAAATCGTACTAGAGCTTGATCCAACAGTGATCGAGTTATTGAATAAAAAGCAAGTCAGCCATAAAGTCGAAAAAATCAAATTGAAAAAACCATTGAAACACGTGGACTTGTCTCATGCACATTAATGGAAAAGCCTTTGAAAATTATCTAGATGTGGTTCAAGTTTGTGATTCAACGTTTCCAATCGGTACCTTCAACCACTCATTTGGAATGGAGAATTATTTAAGAACAGACAAAGTGACGAATGCAGATGAATTCGAAATTTGGTTAGATACCTATTTAAAAACACAGTTCAAATATGGTGAAGGATTACTGATTGCTTTGTGTTTCGAGGCATTAGAAAAGCACGAAATTGAAAAAATTTGGACCTATGACTCGATCATTACTTGTTCTTCTCAAGCGAGTGAAACTAGAAATGGTACTAAAATGATTGCCAAACAAATGATTGACTTAGTTCAAATCTTACATGATATTCCACTTTTAGATGGTTATAAAAAATTGATCAAAGAAGAAGTTGTTTATGGCAATCCGGCAATTGTTTTCTCAATTTTTGCTCATTTTAAAGGTTTGGAAGCACAAGAAGCGACATTATTATATGGCTATAGTATTAATTCTACGATGATTCAAAATGCTGTACGTGCAGTTCCGTTAGGTCAAAAAAGTGGTCAGTTAATTTTACAACGAACGTTTGCTTTATTAGAAGCAATTATCCAAGAAGTTGCAACGTTAGACAGCTCTTATCTTGGTGCGAATGTACCAGGAATTGAATTATCTCAAATCAAGCACGAAACACAAGTCTTTCGATTATTTATGTCTTAGGAGGAAGAAAACAGATGAAAAAAACAGTAATAATCGGCGTTGGTGGTCCAGTTGGATCAGGAAAAACGCTACTTATTGAACGCTTAGTTAGACAAATGAGCCAAGATTTAAATGTAGCAGTTATTACCAACGATATTTATACAAAAGAAGATGCCAATTTTTTAACTAAAAACTCTGTTTTAAGTGAAGATCGCATTATTGGCGTTGAAACAGGCGGTTGTCCTCATACTGCAATTCGTGAAGATGCTTCAATGAACTTTGCGGCAATCGAACAATTACAAGATCGTTTTGACGATTTAGATATTATCTTTTTGGAAAGCGGTGGCGATAATTTAGCAGCAACTTTTAGTCCAGAATTAGTTGATTCTTCGATTTATATTATTGACGTAGCTCAAGGTGAAAAAATTCCGAGAAAAGCGGGTCAAGGAATGATCAAAAGTGATTTGTTCATCATCAATAAAATCGATTTAGCTCCATATGTTGGCGCAGATTTAGATGTTATGCGAAAAGATACAGAAGTCTTCAGAGATGAAAATACATTTTTATTTACCAACTTAAAGGACCAAGAGGGTTTAGATGCTGTCAATAGCTGGATTCGTAAAAATGTTTTACTAGAAGGATTATAGTATGAAGCACGATGTAGATGGCTTGATTCAAATGGCGTTTATCAATCGTAATGAACGTACCATCGCTTCAAAAGTTTATCATGAAGGTAATTCGCGTGTTTCTTCGAATATCCCGTTACCCAATGAAAAAACGCCTTACTATTTCTTTATCAGCACTGGCGGTGGCTTTATTGAAGGTGAAAACTATGAAGTCGATATGACAGTGGAAAAAGAAGCGCATGCAATTGTTACGACGCAAGCACCAACCTATGTTTATAAGTGTGAAAATGGCAAACAAACCACTCAAACTGTTCAGATAAACTTAGCAGACGAAAGCACGTTTGAATATTTGACGGATGAAGTAATTCCATACAAAAATTCAATCTATAAGCAAGAAACGATGATTCACATGAAAGACAGTTCAACAATGGTGTTAATCGACGGTGTGACTGCAGGCTGGTCAGAAGATGAGAAGCCCTTTCAATATACAAATCTTCAAATGAAAACGACGATTTTTATGAATGACCGCTTGATTTATAACGATCATTTATTATGTGAACCGCCAGTCAATGAAATGTCAGCATTAGGGTATTTTGAAGGACAATCAAATTATAATAGTTTGATTGTTGTTAGTCCTAAATGTACGGATGATGTGATTGAAAAAGTCAGACAAGCATTAGACGCAATCGAGACCGATGTCGATTTTGGTCTTTCAAAATTAGAAAAGCCAGGTTTTGTCTTAAGAACTTTAGGTGATAAAGGGGAGAAAAATAGGCAAGTCTTAATGGCAGCCTTAAATTGTTTCCGAATGGAAGAATTAAACGCACCTGAATTAGTGCTTAGTAAAAATGATCATTATTTCCAAAATTGATTATGTAACAATCAGTGATTGATGGAGAAAATCGGTGGAATTTTTAAAAATCTGACTGAAAAAAGATTCGTTTGTAACTAAGTCGCTAAAAGGTATAGATTGAAGGGAAAACTAAAATGGATATTGCAAAGAGTACATTTAAAGATGAAATGATTGATTACTGGTCAGAACGCTCCGAAACTTATGGACAGCAACACCAAGAAGAATTGTTGGGCGAACAAAAAAAACGCTGGCAAGAAGTCATTGTAAATCAATTAAACACAAGTGAACAAACCGTTCGAACGGTTTTGGATATTGGTACAGGCCCAGGTTTTTTGTCCATTTTATTAGCTGAATTAGGATATGAAGTAACTTCAATCGATATGACCGATGAGATGTTGGCGCAAGCTCAAAAAAATGCAGGTGATTTGGCTGATGTAATTAATTGGCAACTGATGGATGCGCAAGAATTACAATTTGAAGCAGAACAATTCGATGCCGTTGTCACTAGAAATGTTACTTGGAATTTAGAAAATCCTGAACAAGCCTACCAAGAATGGCAGCGCGTTTTGAAACCAGGCGGATTATTATTGAATTTTGATTCCAATTGGTATCACTATCTTTATGACGAAAATGTTCGAGAAGCCTATGAAGCCAATCGGAAGCAAACGCAAAAATTAGCAGTCAAAGATTATTATGTAGATACAAATATTGATTGGATGGAGAAATTAGCCAAAGAAATGCCGTTATCAAAAATTTCTCGTCCAGTATGGGATAAACAATTATTGCAAGCGCGTGGCTTTGATTCGGTTAGAATCCATGAAAACATGAATGATCAGCTATTAAGTGACGTTCAAAAAGTTAACTTTCAATTTTCACCTATTTTTCTAATTATAGCAAAAAAATAATAATTTATTTAGGTGAGTTTAAGTTTTACTGGAAATGATGGTATGGAGGAAAAAATAAAAATGAATAAAAAACGGGTAATTGTTGGTTTTTTCAGTCTATTATTTATGGTACTAGTCCTTGCTAGTTGTGGCAAAAAGGAAAAGCAAGATCACGAAGTAGGAAAATTAAATTACGGTAGTACCAAAGATATTAGAGATATCAATCCGCACTTATACAATGGAGAAATGTCGGCTCAAAATATGGTTTTTGAAGGTTTAACCAAAAATGAAGACGGCAAAGTCAAACCGGCTCTAGCTGAAAGCTGGATGATTTCAGAGGATGGGAAAGAATATACCTTTAAATTGAGAGACGGTGTAATGTTTTCCGACGGTGAACCATTCAATGCAGATGCGGTTAAACAAAACTTTGATGCGATTTTAGCCAATAAAGAGCGCCATGCGTGGTTGGATATGGTCAATGAAATTGATACGACAGAAGCTGTGGATGAACATACGTTTAAATTGACCTTGAAACATCCCTACTATCCTACCTTGATTGAACTTGGTTTGACACGTCCTTTCCGTTTTATTTCACCCAAAAGTTTTAAAGACGGGGGCACTAAAGACGGCGTAGTTAATTATGCGGGGACAGGTCCGTATAAATTGACTGACCACAAGGATAATCAATCAGCCAGTTTTGAAGTGAACGATACGTATTGGGGAGAAAAGCCTAAAATCACCGAAGTTGATTGGAAAGTAATTCCTGATTCCCAAACGCTGCTTTTGGCACTTAAAAAAGGAGACATTGATTTGATTTATGGTGCGGATGGCGATCAGCTGAATATGGATGCGTTCAACTCTTTGCGTAAAGATAACTCTTTTGAGTCTGTTTCAAGTCAGCCCGTTGCTTCAAGAGCGATTTTATTGAATAGTAAACGGGAAAATCTCCAGTCACTAGCAGTTAGAGAAGCAATCACTCATGCTATCAATAAAGATAATATTATTAATGGTGTTTTAAATGGTGCGGAAGATGAAGCAGAGACATTGTTGCCGAAAACAGCTCCGTATTCTGATGTTGATTTAAAGCATTTTGATTATAATGTGGAACAAGCTAAAACGTTATTAGATGAAGCGGGTTGGCAAGTCGGTGCGGATGGAATTCGGTATCAAAATGGCAAACCACTCAACCTAACTTTTTCTTATAATGCCCAAAATGCCCAAGAAGGAACTATCGCTGAATCAATCCAAGCCGATTTGAAAGAAGTAGGAATTGATATGTCGATTATTTCCGAAGAAAAACAAAACTTCCTTGATCGGCAAAAAAATGGTGATTTTGATTTACAATATTCTTTATCGTGGGGAACACCTTATGATCCGCAATCTTACGTATCTTCTTGGCGAATTCCAGCTCATGGCGATTATCAAGCCCAAACTGGCTTAGAGAAAAAAGCTTGGTTGGATCAATTAATTACTGAAGTAATGATTGAACCAGATGAAGTGAAACGCCAAGCGGATTATACCGAAATTTTAACGTATATTAATGATCAGTGTGTCTATGTTCCTATTTCCTATTCTAAAACGAAGGCCATCGGAACAGCACAACTCAAAAACGTAACGTTCAATGATTCCCAATACGAGATTCCTTTTGAAAAAATGTATTTTGAAGCAGAATAAGAGAGTGGTGGTGAAATGCTCAAATCAAGTGTTAAAACTATTGGAAAAGCGTTGGTCATTTTGTTTTTAACCACCTTCATTCCCTTTTTTCTCTTGACTTACTTGTCTAATGATCCAGCCGAAGTGGCTTTACGAGTGCAAGCAATTACGCCGACAGAACAAAATATCAGCCAAAAACGTCATGAGTTAGGCTTAGATCAACCATTTTTCACGCGTTATAGCCATTGGCTAACAGATGCTTTGAGAGGGGATTTTGGAACAAGTTATGCGACCGGAAAAAATATAAGGGAAATGATCATACAAGCATTTCCTTACACCTTATTTTTAACGTTGATAACCTTGGTTTTTGTTTTTTTAACGTGTCTTGTGCTAGGGATTTTAGCAGCGAACTACACGGATCATTGGATTGAAAAAACATTGCGTGTTTTGACCTTCATTTTAGCTGCAATTCCTTCTTTCTGGTTAGGAATCATGTTGATTTCGTTTTTTTCAGTTGAATTGAACTGGTTTCCTACTGGTGGCTATACAGGCTTTTTGTCCGTTATTTTACCTGCAGTTACCTTATCATTAGTGTATTCAAGTTCTTATATTCGCTTGATTCGTAATGATTTGGTTCAAAATAGACAACTTCCTTATGTCGCTTACTATCAAGCAAGAGGTTTTTCAAAAAATAAGATTACTAAGCATTTATTAAAAAATTCATTGCGCTCATCAATCGTTTCGATTGGTGTTAGCATTCCTAAGCTGATTGCTGGTAGTGTTATCATCGAAAGTGTTTTTGCTTGGCCTGGGATGGGATTTCTTTGTATTACAGCTATTCATAACCGAGATTTACCTGTTTTACAAGCTTATATTGTGATTATGTCATTATTTTTCATTTTCAGTAGTTTTTTGATTGATGGACTAAATAAACGAATCGATCCACGGTTAAGAGAAAGAGGGAACCAATGAAGTTAATCAAGCAGATAACAAAAGATAAATTCGTTGCGATTTCTTTTATCGTTTTAAGCCTCTTGTTGCTTGGAACTATTTTTGCCGATTTTTTAGCACCCTATGATCCAAATGAACAAGAAATCTTGAATAAATTAGCTTCACCAAGTTTGACCCATTGGTTGGGCACCGATCAATTAGGGCGTGATATTTTTTCCCGTATTTTATATGGCGGAAGAGTAACGATTCTACTATCCTTTGTGATTGTTGTGCTGATTCTACTTGCTGGTTTTATTTTTGGCGGTTTAGCAGGAACGATAGGTGGAACATTTGATGTAGCTGTTATGCGAGTTTGTGATTGGTTGCTTTCCTTGCCGAGTGAAATGATTTCTTTATGTATTATTGGTATTTTAGGTCCAAGTATGTTGACAATTGTCTTGGCGTTAACTATTGTTCGCTGGCCTTGGTATATTAAAATGATTCGTTCAGAAGTGAATAAGGACAAAAATAAAAATTATGTATTATTTTCTTTGAGTTCTGGGAAAAGTAAGTTTTGGGTGTTCAAAAAACATATTTTCCAACCATTAATGCGTTCATTGCTTGTTTATTCAACCTTGGATATTAGTGCTGTTGTGATGAGTATCAGCGCCCTTTCTTTCTTGGGAATCGGTATTCAACCGCCAACAGCTGAATGGGGCCGTATGTTAAACGATGCTAGAGAAGTTGCGGTTGTGGAGCCTTGGCAAATGGTTCCAGCAGGTGTGGCAATTTTTATGGTGGTAGCTATGCTTAATTATATTGGTGATGCAATGACAGAAACGATGCATGGAATGAATTGAGGGTTGTAAATGGAAGAAAAAGAAATTTTATTTGTCAATGATTTGACTGTTGAAGAACTAGCAACTAAAACTCGTGTATTATCAAATGTGAGTTTTGATGTCAAACAGAATAGTTGTTTAGGGATTTTTGGCCCTAGTGGAAGTGGAAAAACAACCTTATTAAAAGCAATTATGCGGATTTGTCATCCTTCTTTACAGCCAAAAGGCGAGATACTGTATCTTCCAGAAAACGGTCAAGAACAACTGATTCAAACAAAGGATCAAACCAATAAAAAAATTAAGTTAAGTCATGAGTTTTCTTACATTCCTCAAAATGCAGCAGAGGCCTTTGACCCAATCGAAAAAATGGGCACCCAATTGGAAGAAACGTTTCTTGAAAATCAATTGAGTAAAGAACAAACGAAGCAACGAATCAATACGCTGCTTAAAAAGATGGAGTTGTCAGAAAGTATTCTAATGAAATATCCTTTTCAATTATCTGGTGGTACGTTACAACGTTGTGCGATTGGACTAGCGATTGAGATGAAAACAAACGTAATCGTTGCAGATGAACCGACCAGTGCCTTGGATAGTTTAAATAAAAAAAGAATCGTTGATCTTTTATTTGAGTTAAAACAAAAAAATCAAACAACGATTCTATTAGCTACCCATGATGTAGCAATTTTAGATCTTTTATCGGATGAAGTGTTGGTATTAGTGGATGGCAAGAAGGCTGAACACAAAAAAACAAATCCGTTAGATGAAGATGATCAAACTTATTTAGGGGCAATCCGCAAGAAAAAGCGTAAAATAAGTGGCCCGTTTTGGAGATTAAAAAATGAAAAATTGGCTCGAGGTTGAACATATTTCAAAAACCTTTTATAAAAAAAATAATTGGTTCAAAAAAAATAAACTTGAAGGTGGACTAAAAGATATTTCTTTTACTGCTTCGGAGCCAGTCATCGGTATTTTGGGTGAGAGTGGGAGCGGCAAGACAACCTTAGTCAAACTAATTGCGGGCATTGAAAAACCAGATAAAACGTCTGGGGATATTCGATTTGCGGATACAAATGAGAGCAAAACAAATCATGTTAGTTTAATCTTTCAAGATTATACAACAGCTATCAATCCCAACTTTACGATTGAACAAGCGCTGTTAGAATCCCTAGAACCATTGACAAATAAAGATGAAGCAACTGAAAAAGTCAAAACCATGGTAAAAAAAGTGGGTTTATCAGAGGAATATTTAGTTAAAAAAGCAACACAGTTGAGTGGCGGACAGGTTCAGCGTGTTTGTATCGCAAGGAGTTTATTATCAAAGGCGAAGATTTTGATTTTTGATGAAGCCTTTAGCTCGTTAGATTTATTGACAATCGACCGCTTACTTGATTTACTACTACAATTAAAACAAGAATTTGATTTACGCTATATTTTCGTGACACACAATTTAGAACTCGCTACTTATTTTTGTGATAAGATCATTTTTTTGAAAGAGGGTCGCTTAGTTGAAGCAGTGGCAACGCGTGAGTTGATGTCAACAACGTCACTTTATGTTCAAGCATTGATTGATGCACAATTGTGATCCTTTTAGTGGGACGTATTCAGAAAATGAGTAGTAAAAATTCAAGTATTTTTCGCCAAATTGGTAAAAATCTCCAAAGCTTGACTTTTATCAATGTTTTCTAAAAAGTTCCTATAGCCTTGTTCGAAAACGATTATTTTCAGACAGGTCTCAGAATAGATCGATTAAAAGGGAAAAATAAATTTATGGTTGATTGGTAGAATAATTTATTTTAAGAAGGGAAGACGTTTTATGTCGAACGCAATAAATACAGGCGATACTGCATTTATTATTTTATGTACAGCAATGGTTTGTTTAATGACACCAGGCTTGGCCTTTTTCTATGGTGGATTATCAAGAAAAAACAATATTTTAGTTATTATGGGGCAATCATTTGTATCAGTAGGAATTACTACATTAATGTGGGTTTTTGGCGGTTTTGGCCTAGCTTTTGGTTCTGATATTCATGGAATTATCGGAAATCCAGCTGATTTTTTCTTAATGAAAAATGTTGGCTCACTAGCTAATTTATTACACGGTGCAACCATCCCGTTTATTATGTTCTTTGCATTTCAATTAATGTTTTGTGTCATCACGGTTCCTTTAATGACGGGTGCTTTTGCAGACCGTTTGACAATGAGTGGGTATATTTTATTATTAGTTGCATGGAACTTATTGATTTATTTCCCTGTCTGTCACTGGGTGTGGGGCGGCGGCTTTTTAGCTGATTTCAATTTTAAAGATTTTGCAGGTGGAACTGTTATCCATACAACTGCTGGTTTCGGCTCTTTAGCAACAATCTTGTATTTAGGACAAAGAAAATTGAGTGAACAACAAAAAAATCAACATAATAATTTAATGGTTGCTGCAATCGGTACAGGATTATTATGGTTTGGTTGGTTTGGTTTCAACTCTGGTGGGGCATTACGAGCTGATTTACAAGCTGTAAATGCATTCGTCTCTACTTTTATCGCACTAGCAACGGCCTTAACTGTTTGGATTATCTTTGCGAAAATCAAAAAAGGTTATTATGATTTTGTCGATATTTTAACCGGTTCAGTTGCTGGATTAGCGACAATCACTCCGTGTGCGGGATATGTAAAACCAACACAAGCACTAATAATTGGAGCGATTGCTGGGATTGTTTGTAACATTGCTGTTGATTTCCGTAAGAAAAAAGGTTGGGATGATGCGTTGGATGTTTGGGGTGTACATGGAATCGGTGGCTTTACTGGTACCATCTTGATTGGTATTTTTGGAACAGGAGCTTCTTTGGTTACAGCTGAAGGAATGCACGGATTACTTGTTCAAATCTTAGGTGTGTGCTTTGTTGCTGTGTATTCATTTGTGGTAACTAGAATTATTTTGATTCTTGCTTCAAAAATCACTAGAATTCAAACAACAGATGAAGAACAAGCCGCTGGTTTGGATCAACAATTCTTCCATCAAAGTACGTATGATGAGTAAGTACTAGAGATAAAGAGGTTTGTCCAAACTCCTAAATTAGAGTAAAAAACAAAAAAACAGTGAGTAAGATCGTTTGAAGACAGACGTTCTTACTCACTATTTTTTTGCAAACAATTACAGAGAAATAGCGATAATACTTGTATGATTAAATGGTTTGATAGCATTTCTGGATGAAAGCCAAAACTTTAAAAGGCAATGTTCGATAGATAGAGTTGATATCATTTTTCAAAAAAGAGATAGAAAAATAATGAAAATTTAATTTTAAGCAAAAAAAAACAATTTTTTAGTATTCATCAATAATTTTATATGATAAAATTTTAACGGATATAAACATTTATTATTTTGGTAATTTTTTGTTAGTGTTTTTAGTAATATTTGTGAATTTAAAGACTGAATAATTTTAAGATTCTTTTTGGTGTATATAAAACAAGTAAAGTAATTATAACTCAAATATCGAAAATGGCGATTTCTTTATATTTAACAAAAAAATTTAAATTTAAAAAAGATACTTATGATTATCTCTTCAGAAGAAAATATTTAGACTCAAGTTCAATTAGTAAACAAAGAAGGGGAAATTATGATATTAGATAATTGTTATTTAAAATATAAATTAAGCTTATTTTTTAAGGGAATATTTTGCTTTAGATAAGCAGATATATTTTAGTATTCAAACAGTAATTAATCGATAAGATAGTGAATAAATGTACAAATTTAATTTGTTCAACTTGTTATTTTGTCAATATTTTCTGTTTTTATGTTTAAGTATAAAAACTTTTTATGAGATGTTTAAAAAGGACGAAAACGCATCTTTTTTCATAGTTCTAATAAGAATACGAAAAAATATATCGTTTTATTTCTAAAAAAATTCGTTTTTATCTCAAATTATTAATGATATATTAATGATAGTGGTTTACAATTCGTTTGTCAACGTAATCTGAAATAAGTAAGAAACGTTATTTCAAATCCAAGTAAATGTTTATTTTATAGTTTTTCAAACTAATAACTCGTTTTGATTAAGTTATATAATTAATATTTTATCAAAAATTTAACTATTTTAAAAAAAATTTGATAAAAATTGTAATTATTAGTACGCCGTCATTGTCGCCGTCAATTTATCTACATATAGAAAGGATGTCATCTTTATGGCTAAAAAAGGTGAAAATATATATAAAAGAAAAGATGGACGTTGGGAGGGACGATTCATTAAAGAAAGAAATAATAATGGAAAGATTCGTTATGGGTATGTCTATGGTCCAAAATACGGAGAAGTTAAAAAAAAGTTGATGGAGAAAAAAATACTATTTGATGCGCAACAAATAGATACTCAATTTCAAGGAACTTTCAACGAATGGTTGGCTTTTTGGCTAGAAACAGCAGTCGCTCCTAATTTGAAGCAAAGTACATATATTAGTTACAAAAATAAAGCGTACGTACATATTGTTCCTGTTTTTGGCTCAGAAAAATTAGTTGATATTTCCCAGAAAAATGTGCAAGATTTTTGTATTGATTTAAGCTATTGTCTCGCTCCAGGAACCGTTCATGCTATTTTTCGTGTTTTAAGAACTTGTTTTCGATATGCAGTAGGTTCAGGAAAATTGCAAATCAATCCAACTGATAATATCAATTTGCCGAAAGTTAATCGTCAAGTTCGTGCATTGAGGAAAGAAGAACAACGGCAAATTCGCATGAGAGCTAAAAACGACTCAAAAGGATTACCGATTCTTTTTGCCATGGATACTGGATTAAGAATAGGGGAAATTAGTGGATTAAAATGGGAAGATATTGATTTTACAGCTAAAACTGTTCAAATTAGTCGAACCATGCAGAGATTATCGGACGGGTCAGGTCATACTGAATTGGTAGAGCAAAAACCAAAAACTTTGGCCTCTCTTCGTGTCTTACCTTTATCAAATTATTGGATAGAGAGACTACAAGAAGAAGCAAAAGAGAAAAAAAGCAATTATGTTTTTGGCGATCAGGGCAAATGTATTGAACCTCGTTTATTAAGTTATCATTTTGAAAGAATTGCTAAAGAATCGAATGTTTCCGGCGTTACTTTTCACACTTTGAGGCATAGTTTTGCTACTAGATGTTTGGAAATGGGTATAAAAATAACGAGTATAAGTGCGTTATTAGGACATAGTTCTACAAAAATGACACTAGATGTATACACCCATTCATTCGAATCAGATGAGCGCCATGCTATGGAGCGAATTTCTAATCTTTGATGCTTCGTTTTAGTTATTAATAGTATAGTAGAAATACGGTGGAGCAGAAGTATTCCGTTCAAAAAACAAGTATGTACGTTGCACCAGCAAATCACTTTGTTTTTCGTAGGTTGTTACTTATTCTCGTGGGAGCTAATTTTATTTTGTTCTATTCTCTTACTTTAAAATTTTTTGTTTAAAAAGATTCAACAAGTAAAAACTAAAATAGTCCATCATCAAAAATGATTTTTAATTTTTGATGATGGACTGTTTTTTAACCCAAATAGACTATTTATTTTTCTGAAAGCAATCATAAAACTGTACTGAATACATTCCTATTTCAAATAAATGAACTATAAAAATCAGTGTGTAAAAATAAAATTTAGTTTTTTTACTCTCTTTTTTATATGAGTATTTATTTTTTTTTTTGAAAATAAGCCGTCGAATGCTCCGTCAAAAATTTTTTTAAGTATTAATTTGTAGCTGTTTTTAGAAATAAATTCATGTTCTTATTAGAACTATGAAAAAATTAATGTGTATTTATATTGCTTATAAACATATTTGATATGAAAAAGATACATAAAATCAACGTTTATACGTTTTATTTTGCAGGCTATTAACTTGTTAATTATTGTATAGAGATATGTTTTTCATCAATTGTTACAAGTTTAGATTTGTGAGAAACATCATTTATTACAAATTTTATTGAATATTTGTTAGAAATCAAAAATATCTTTCCAGAAAAGTGAGGTTATAAGATGCATAATATAGGTTATATCTCAATGACTAAAGATTGGAAACAAGAATACTTCGACATGTTTGATACAACAAAATTTACCGTGCATCAATTAAATGACGATGAAATAGAATTGTTTTCTGAACAACAGGTTCTTTTAATTGAAACGTCATGTTTAGAAGATTTACCAAGTATTTGTCAAGTATTAATCAAAGCAAAAGAATGTCCAGGTTTATTGATTTATATCATTTCATCGCTTGAAAAAATAGATCAAGTAACACGGACTGTTTTTCTGCAATTAGGTGCAAATGGCATCAAGGATGAAACGATGAGTACAGAAGAATTTTCTTTGATTATTACTAATACATTAAACAAGATTTCTACCAGTAAATCAAATGGTATGCACCTGTTTGACACAGATTTAGTAAACGAAGATCTGAAATTCCAATTGAATGCAAATAACCTGAGCCTTTTCACGAATCGAGGCGAGATTGGATTAACTAAATTGGAATATCAAATCATGGATTTATTGTATAGAAATATGGGACGAGCAGTTACTTATACAGACATTTATGAAAGTGTTTGGAAAAGTAACAATATCGATGATGAAGAAAAAAAATCTCGTATCGCAAATGCGGTATTCCATTTAAGAAAAAAAATGACGGGCGATTCTGATTGTATCAAGACCGTTCGTTCAAAAGGTTATATGTTAAGTGTTTAAGGTTGGTTTCCTTTCGTCTTATTTCTAACTTTGGAAAAGAAATAAGAGGAATTGAAATAAATTATCTTTAAAACCATAAAGATAAGAAATACTAGAGGAAAGGAGGAAAATAAAGTGAAAAAAAAAGGGGGATTTTTCTTCGGCAGTATTAGTCTCTTAATGATATTTACTTTTGTACTGTACCTCAATTTTGGAAATACTATTAAAGCAAACGAATCAAATAAAACTTTTCAAGGCAATGTTATTTTAGAAAAAAAATCTGAAAGTACTAATCAAGTATCATATGAGTTAGAGGTAGAAAATCCAGGGCAAGGAACATTGACACTCTCATTAACAGATCTAAATGCTAAATTACTTTATGCTGAAAATATTGAGGAATATTTTAATGATGATATCGAAGATAAGTTTGACTTAGAGGATATCGATGATGGGACAAAAGTCAATATTACTTTTAAACAAGAGACTGGTAGTTACAAAATACCTATTGTACTTGTAGCAAACTCTACTATAGATAATCCGGACAACAACTTGGTTATCTCTGATGGATCTGGAAATTTAGCTCAGGAACCGTTTTCGATTAAATATTCTAAAGAAAAATCTTCAAAACTACAAGTAAAACCTGATGCTTTAGAATCAGCTGATTTTGCAATAACTCCAAGGATAGCTACTAATGTTTCAACTTGGAAGGAATTTACTGATGCATTAGCAAATACATCAGTTGATGTAATTAATATCACAGAAGATTTGACTAGAAACACTACAACCGCTACAGGCACTGTCTCAAGAGATATAACAATTAATGGAAATAATCACAAAATAGATTTTGGTTCAACGGCAACCAATGGTTCAATAGTATTGGGGGCTGTGAGTGACAAAAATTTCATTATAAACGATGCGGTCATTACGAAATTAGGAACTACATCGATTTTAAATTCTACGTCAACTTCAGCAATATGGAAGATCCAATTGAATAATGTTACAACACCATCGTCAAATGCTGCTGGTATTGTTGATTCTACTAACAGTACGCTAACTTTGCTAGGTACCAATAAATTTTATTCAACTAGTAATACGGTAACTGTTTTGCATATTTTTTCTAGTTCTGGAGCTTCGAGTGAAGTAAATACTACTCAAAGTAGTAACGGTCTTACTACTTGGGCTATTGGTGTAAACGACGGAAATATGGGTGGCGGTAGTATAAATTTAGATGACGCAACACTTGTTGCTTATTCAACAGGAAGTTCAGCCATACGATTACGTTATGGAGGTAATAGCTTCGTTGTTAAGAATCAGTCTAATTTAGTTGCCACGACTGATTATACAGCAGGTGAAGCTGCCACAGTACGTTTTTCAATGAATAATCCTGATAACGAATTTCAAATAGATAATAATTCTGTTATAGACATTAAACATTTAAGCGGAGTAGCTCCTGCTCTAAGGTTGAATGGAGATGGATTTGTTACTAATGTGACTAATAAGTCGAAATTGAGTTTATACAATAAAGGCTCAGGGAGTCTAAGCAATAACAGTAATGAAGCGTTGAATTTGCCAGGCACAAATAATACGTTTACTATATCAGGAAAAGATAGTCAAGTTAACATGATTGCTGATTCAGGACCTGCCATATATGGTGGATCAAATGTTTCAACAATAAATGCTCAACAAGATACCGAATTTATTGCTCGTGGAACAACTTCAGGTGCTAACTATGGAATTTTTAATATGGGTGCGAATGCTAGTGTTTTAATCGATAATCCAATTTATTACGATTTTGCTAATGTAAGAAGTGGCGGAGCCAATATATTTGGATTGTCTGGAAGTACAGGTTCTTTTACTGCTACAAATACTGATGTAAGTGTTTGGAAAAAAGGATCAAAAGTATATGTAGATGATCCAGTTTATGACTGGACATTGATAGATTTTAAACTAGGCGGCGCCAATTTAGCTAATATTGTTTCTTCAAGTGATACTGGATTTAAAAGTTTGTTTGGAGCACCAAACAATTATTCGCGTATGAGTGGAAATAATGCGCGACCAGTTGTTGATAAATTAAGACAACCTACTAATGCGGATAAAACAATTTATGGTCACGTTACTGTGCCAGAGGGTGTTGAAGGAATTCGAGATGCTTGGACAGACGAAGTTGAAGTAAAAGTAAGAGTTAAAAACGCAGATGGATCTACAGCGTATGACTTATCGGGAAAAACTGTTGGAGAACCAGGTATTTCAATTTGGGGAGAGGATCCTGATAATGGTATTTTTCAGATTAAACTTCCAGATGATAAGTTTTTTGAGGTAGGTCAGACTGTTGAGGTAATAGGTGCAAGTAGATCAGGAGCAAATTCGTTAAATGGTAAGGTTCATGAAAGCCTTCCAGAAGATATTTTAACTGGCGTAGAAACAACCATTGATGTAACGCCACCAAAACAATCGAGTTTCGAAAATGACTACAGTTTAACAAACGCAACAAAACAAATTACTGGAACTAGTGATGAAAATGGCGCAAAAGTGTTCATTAAAGTTAATGGGTCGTGGTTAAAAAATTCTGCTGGGGATTTGATTACAACAACAGTTGCAGACAATAAATGGTTGGTTAATTTGCCAGCATATCTGACTAAAGATGATAAAGTAGACGTGTATTTGAAAGACACAACTACTATAGATCCTATTCCTTCGTATAGTTTACCCAAAACTTATACACAGGAACCTGATGGTGTTTATGGAAATCTTAATGAGGAAGTTGATGGTTATGACACATATACAGGATATCATGATGCCATAAAAACAGCTACAGTAGATGAACGGTTCAATTCAGCTAAACGCTTTGTCGTAAATGATGTTATTCCAGATCAACCTGATATTGTTAAATCGGTTGTTTCAAGCGGAGGCTCAATTGCCTCTGTAGGAGATACTTTAACGTATACACTAGTAACCACCAACAAAAAAGCGAATTCTGAAAGTTGGAAAAATGTAGTTATAACCGATGTATTACCTGAAGGATTAAAATTTGATGCTGAAAAAAGTAAGGTAATGATTGCTGACGTTGTTGCAACAAAAGATCAGTACAGCTATGATTCAGATGCGCGTACATTAACTATTAACGTAGGAGACATTGCTGCTAATGCTAGTATAACTACTAGTTTTGATGCTGTACTTGAAACAGCTGCTTACAATAAGGAAATTAAAAACAAAGCAACTGCTACAGGAGATTCTCCACAAGAAAAACCATTTGTAGAAGGACCGATAAATCCAGATTCAACGCACGAAGTTATTTCAGCCGTTTCAAATGAAGTAGGTGTTCCAGGGACTACCGTAAAAGGAACGTTATCTCTTGTATCAGCCCCAGAAAAAATTGATTTTGGGAAAAAGAAAACGACGGCTTATGGAGAATTTACTGCTGAAAAACCAAGCTACGATCTCCCGCTTATCGTGAACGATACTCGTCCAGTTTCTACTGGTTGGTCATTAACTGTAACACTAAACGAAGTAATGACGTATGACGATGATTCTTCTTATAAAATGCCAGATGCACTTGTCTACAAAAAAGGAACATCAGAGACACATTTAGAAGAAAACATGCCATTAGTTATTTTATCAACTGCAAAAGATGAAGCTGTTGGTGATTATAACGTTAGTGATAAGGAATGGGAAGCAAAAGGGGACGGATTTAAACTAGTGCTAAAAGCATCACAATATCGAAAAGATGGTGATTATACTGGGAAAATGACGTTCACATTGAATAATACACCATAAATGGAGGAGTAAAATGAAAAAAAAGATTTGGTTTTTAATGGTCTCTTTTATTGGATTTCTCTCATTGATGGTCCCTGTTACTTCAGTAACTGCTGATGATGTAGGTGGAGTTGTTCAAACTAAAGGTGAAGTAGGCTTTTACGAAGAAACTAGTTCTTCCACTACTACTTCACAAAGCAGTACACCAATGAAAGTGACCAAACCTAAGGGGAAATTTCCATCGACTGGGGAATTGATCAAAAAAAGTATGATGGTAAGTGGTGCGTTGATTTTACTTCTACTACTGTTTGTGCTGCTAAATAAACAAAGGAAAAAGGAGTGAGACTGATGAAACTTGTAAAAATAAAGACAAGTCTTGTCTTATCTAGTAGCTTGTTTTGTCTTCTGTTTTCTCCTAACTTTGTCATGGCAGAGAATAGTTCGAATGGAGGAGCACATATTGGTTTTACTGGTGATTATTCCGATGTTGGAATTCAAGATCCGGAAAATCCAAGTAAAAAAGTAGATCCTGGAGATAGTCCAAGTACCTCTGGAGATCTGAGGATAGACTTTGTACCACAACTCAATTTTACAAATGAGAATAAAGTTTCAACTAAGGATTCAGTCATTCCAGTTAATGCACAACTGTTTCATGATGAGACAGAAGCAAGAGGAAACTTTATTCAAATATCGGATTATCGTGGAGCTTCCTTAGGATGGACATTGCAATTGAGGCAAGAAACTCAATTTCAAAATAAAAACACAGCAAATAGCCAGTTAGATGGCGCTTACCTATCTTTCGATAAGTCATGGGTAAATTCAATAATGCCCGCTGATCAGTCCCCGAATGTGTCAAAAGAAGTGATTCGACTAAGTAATATCGGGGAAACCTATAATTTGGCGGAAGCTAAATCTGGAACTGGTGCCGGCACATGGTCTATCTCATTTGGGGCCTCTAATAATAATCCCCTAGAAATCGATAATACATTGAAGCCTAGGAACAATCATAAGAACCAACCCATGTTGGATAGTGATTTTGACAATAAACAAATGACTGAAAATAGTGCAATTTCTTTAACTGTACCTGGTTCTACAAAAAAAGATCCAGGGACCTATTCAACGGTGTTAACTTGGATATTAGCCGAGTTGCCATAAATAATCAAAAAAATTAGGAGGAAATACAAAATGAAAATGACACACAAATTATGCGGAGCTGCTTTATTAGCTGCAACAGGCGTTGCTTTGGCTTTACCAAATACAACAAAGGCGGTAGATAAAGACGGTACTGGACACATTGGTTTTACCTACGACACTAGTGGTACCTCAAATGTTGTTCCTACAGAACCAGGAAACTCAACAGGAACAACAATTACTAATATTCCGGATGTTACAAATCCAGGAGAATTCGGGATTATTGCTGTTACACCACTTGAATTTGAAAACCATGATGTCTTAACTGCAAACACAAAACGTAGTTATGATGCAAGTGTGTTCCATGCAAATACAGAAAATCCAGCAAAAGGAACTGAAACATTTGATGTACAAAATTTTGTGAAATTCCAAGATTTGAGATCCAAAGAAGTACATGATTATAAACTAAGTGCAGCAATTACTTCTGAATTCCAAACAACTACGGGTGTTAAGTTGAAAGGTGCTTCACTTACTTATAAGAATGCCTATACAACTCAAACTGGATCAGCAGATTTGAATATTTTAGACGCTGATGTTACAAGTAATCCAGATAAATTAGAATCTACAGGGAATTCAGTAGATTTCATTAAAAATACTGGTGTAAATGGTCGTGGATACGGTCAATTTGAAATTAACTTTGGGAAAATGAACGATGCAACACAAGATGCTGCAAAATCAGTAACCTTAGATATTCCAACGACATCTGCAATTGGTACGGGTGATTATAATGCAGTAATCACTTGGACATTGTCTGAAACACTTTAATTGGTAAAAAACAATAGGGTTCGCTCGTTCAAAGAACAAGTGAACCCTTGTTTTTTGAAGTAGAAAGGAAGAAAGTATTTATGAAGAAAAAAATTATTATTTGTTTTATTTTTGTTTTATACATAGTACTATGTGCTGTTCCAACATATGCCGATGAAAAAACCGCTAGTCCTTTAGGTTTTTCGTATGAAGTGGTGAAGCCAGAAAATCAAAAGAATAATGATGTAGGTTATTTTGATTTGAAAATGACGCCTGGACAGACACAAAAAGTTCAAATTCAGTTAACTAACGGTGGAGAAGAACCTTATGAAGTATTAGTTTCTTTAAATGGAGCTAAAACCAATGGGAATGGGGTTATTGAATATGGACCGGCCAAAATAGATAATGACAAATCTCTAAAATATGATTTTGTTGATGTGGTGAAAGCGCCTGAATCTATTGTGATTCCTGCTAAAAGTACGATCCCACTTGATTTAGAAATAACAATGCCACAAGCCAGTTTTGATGGGGTCATTTCTGGTGGGATTCAATTGAAAGGAAAAACAGACGAAGAAGCTTTAAAAAAACAAAGTGGCGTCATTAATGAGTATGCCTTTATGATTGGCATGTTGCTTAGTGAAACAGATACAGTAGTAAAACCGAATTTAGAGTTGAATCGTGTCTATGCTGGTTTAAGTAACTATCGAAATAGTATTTTTGTTAATTTTTCAAATGTCGAAGCGGCCTATTTAGAAAACTTAACGTTAGAAGTACAAATAACAAAAAGTGGCGAAGAAGCCGTATTGTACGATACCAAAAAGGCAAATATGCGCGTAGCGCCTAATAGTTTAGTTGATTTTCCAGTATCAATGAATGGGGAAAAAATGGTGCCAGGCAAATACCGTGCCAAAATCAATGCTACCTCTGGAGAAGATAAATGGAGTTGGGACCAAGAATTTGAGATCACAGATGAAGACGCAGATAAATACAATAGTCAAGATGTTGATTTGGTTCAAGAACAAGGAATTAACTGGATGTTAGTAGGAATGATTGCTGCTGGTTTGATTCTTTTATTAATTATCATTTTTGTAGTTGTTCGATTGGTTCGAAAAAAGAAAGAAGCACAAAGAAAAGCTAATAGTAAAAGAAAGAAAAAGAAAAAAAAACCAGTAAGCAAAAAGTAAGGAGAATGTAAATGGGTGTATTGGACTGGTCTTTTGTATCATTTTTAGCGTTAGCCATTCTTTTTTTATTTTTAGCAATTAGTTTTTTAGGCTTTTTTTTGATGACTAACGCTAAATATAAAGCCAATAAAAACAAGCGGATCAAAAATAAGAAGAAGCGACGTAAATTTCTTTCTTTTCAGAAAAAATTACAAAAAAAGAAAAATAAAGAATTGGTTAAAAGTATCATTTTTTTGTGTATTTCTCTCACGTTTTTGGGCGGAAGTTATTATACGAGAACTTATCAACAAAATCATTTAGATGGAGAAGATTCGCAAGCAATTCTTCAAAGTTATTTTTTATTGCAAGAGTTACAAAGCCAATTAGAGAATATTCAGAAGAATGAGAATCCTCAAAAATCAATTAAAAATATTAAAGAAATATCTTCCAGATTAGCTAGCTATGGATCGCGAAAGGCTTCAGGAATTTTACAGGAAGATGGACAAAATTTATTGAATCGCCACTATCAGTTATTAAGAGAAATTGGGGTTAATTTAAATAATCAGACATTAGAAATGCTTCAAGAATCCTCTGTAAATGAAGCGTATGTGAATGATGCAAAAAAAGTGACTGAGAATCAAAAGAAAGTGTTTGAACGATTTAAGATTAATGAAAAGGCCTTGAAAAAGAAAAAGTAAACGAATAATTAGAGGTGCTTAACTTGAAAAAAAGTTCAACACATAAACGTGTAAAAAGAAAGATACCTGTTAACGCTGTAAAAAAGAAAAATAATAAGTACGTTAAAAGTAAAAAAAAGAAAAAGGGAACGACGAATAAGAGAGGACCAATAACTTCTAAAAAAAAGAAGCGACGCAAAAGAAAAACGAAGAAAAAATACTTGCTTTACGAAATGTTGTTATCCATGACTATTTTTTTAGTCATTGTTGGAACGATATGCTTTTTTACCGTTCGGATAGTGACTGTTGATGGGTATAGCATGACACCACGAATAAACGATCAAGATCGTTTATTCGTAATTAAACAGAAAAATTTTCGTCGGTTTGATTTAGTAGCATTTAAAAATCCTGAAAACTCAGAAATATTGGTACAACGAATAGTCGGGCTTCCTGGAGAAGAGATTAGTTATAAGAATGGTGCTTTACTGGTAAATGGGAATGAAATCCCTGAACGTTTCCTTCAGAGTAAACAGTCAAAAGAGGCGTTAACAGAGGATTTTTCATTGAGTGAACTAGGACTTGCAAGCCGTATTCCAGAGAATCATTATTTTATTTTGGGAGATAATCGTGAATATGCGAATGATAGTCGCTATTTTGGTTTTGTAAAAAAAGAAAATATCATTGGAAAAATAGAAGCTAGAATTTTTCCAATTCATAAAATACAGCAGTTTTAGATAAGTTAGTATGAGGTAGAGTGAATGACGCAGCATAAAAGAAAAAGAGAGCACGTACAAAAATCATCTGTAAAACAAAAAAAGGAAACCACCAAACGTACAAAAAAGGGTAAAAAAAAGAAATCAAAACAAAAAAATAATTTTTTTATACAGATGAAAACAGCCAAAGGACGAAAAAAAATTGCTAAAAAAGTAATCGCTACATTAAAACAAAAAGAAACGCTACTGTTAATTGCATTATTTTTCATACTGTTGCTTTTTTTTATAAATTTCGGTAGAGACAAAGTGGATGGCCAATCTATGGCCCCAACGTTTGAAACAAATGATCGAATCATTCTAGCGAAACATACGGAACCTTCACGGTATGCAATTATTTCATTTGAGGCTACCTACGAAAAAGATACCTCTTATGTGAAGCGTATTATTGGTCTACCAGGTGATAGAATAGGTGTCAATGGAACAAAATTATATTTGTTACCACGTGAAAATGAAAAAGATAATCTAGCGGATGAGCGGTCAGATGGAACAATTAGTATTGATGTCTCTGAACTAGTTGCTAAAGAATTAAGTGAATATGAACGAATCCCTGAGAATATGTATTTTGTACAAGGAGATAATCGGTTGCATTCTGACGATAGTAGAGTGTTTGGTTTAATCAACAAAAAACAAATTGAGGGTGTTGTTGTTTATCGCTATTACCCATTCTCTAGAATCGGGACAGTTCATTAAATCCATAAATTGAAAGAGAGAACAATTATGAAAAAGATTTGCAAATTTTTTAAAGAAAATTATTTAGTTATTGGATGTAGTTTTTTATTGCCTATTCTGTTATTAGGAATCGCCTACTACAATATCGGTATCTATCCTGGGAGTGCCAAAAGTATACTTGCTACGGATTCTTTTTCTCAGTATGCTAATTTTCATGCAAGTTTAAAAAATGTCTTACTGGGGAAACAAAGTATTTTTTATACGTGGTCAGGTTCATTGGGATTAAATTTTTGGGCATTAACTGCATATTATTTAAATGGTATTTTTACGCCACTCGTTCTTTTTTTTGATAATTCAAATATGCCAGATGCATTGTATTTTTTGACATTATTAAAATTTGGAGCTAGTGGAGTTGCTTTTTGGTTTTTCGCACATGATACTTTTAAAGTGAATCGATGGATAATTGTTGGCTTAAGTGTTTCTTATTCTTTAATGTCCTTTTCTGTGGGGTATTCAGAAGTAATTATGTGGCTAGATACATTTGTCTATCTTCCACTAATTGTTTTAGGAATTAATCGCGTATTTTTAAATAAATCGCCAATTCTTCTTTTCATTAGTTCTTTGTTGCTATTTTTGTCGAGCTATTATATGGGGTTTATGGTAGGTGTATTTACATTTCTGTATGCAATTATTCGTGCAGTTTGTTATGAAAATAAAAATAAAAAAGGATTTCTTCGGTATCTTTTTACGTCAATTTTAGCTGGTGGAGCCTCAATGCTTACGATCTTACCAGCCATTATTGATTTGAGGACAAACGGGGAAAGTCTCACGTCAATTTTCTATTATGTACTTACACCAGATGTAGGTCCTTGGGATCTTATTGCTAAAAATATGGTAGGTGCTTACGATACTTCCAAATTTGAAAGTATGCCATTTGTGTATATTGGTTTGGTACCACTAATTTTTTTCTTTTATTACTTTTTTACAAGAAGAATAACATGGAAAGAAAAAATTGGCTATGGATTACTGAATTTATTGCTTGTTGCTAGTATATATTTGTATCCATTAAACTTATTTTGGCATGGCTTTCATACACCTAATATGTTTCTCTTTCGATTTAGTTTTTTAATTTCTTTTTTGGTTATTTTATTGGCGGGTTATGGACTAGAAAAATATACGAAAGAAGACAGTTCTTTTCTATTGAACCTAATTTTAGCTATTTGTGGAGTCTTTCTTCTTTATGTATTTTTAGCGAATAAAAAAAGGTATGATATTCTCTCGATAGAATCGCTCGTGGTCACAATTTCGCTACTATTTATTTATTTAGCACTCTGGCTTTGGCTTGATTCAGGGAAAAAGGGTAGTAAATGGGTACCGATGCTCATCATGTTTTTTATGGTATTTGAAGCGGGTATAAATTCAAAGGATATGATTTTAGGAATTTCAAATGATTGGGGATATCCAAACAGGGAATTATATACTGAGAATTACGAAGAAATAAATACTCTTGTTAAAGAGGCTGAGAGTAGGGAAGAAAATTTTTTTAGGATGGAGAACATAAGTGCTAATTCTCCGAATACTAGTTTCAATTATGGATTCCATGGAGTATCGATGTTTTCATCCATTCGTAATAGACACTCATCTGAATACTTACATGCCTTAGGATTTCGCTCGTTAGGAACAAATCTTACAATTAATTATGAGAATAATACGTTATTGGCGGATGCATTACTAGGAATAAAATACAATTTAGCAAAAGAGGATGTAATGAAATTTGGCTATAAAAAAGTAGCTACAGAAAAACACTATACATTATATCAAAATCAATATGCCCTTCCACTTGGAGTGCTTACCGATGATAAAATTTATGGAGCATCTGCTGTAAAAAATCAAACAGAATTATTTAATCATTTGGCTGGAGTGGGAGACGAATTATTTAGTTTTGGTGAGGCAACTCTTATTAATAGTAAAAATTGTCTTGTAACGGAAGAAGATAAAAAATTAATAATTGCCGAAAAAGAACCTGGATTGAGTAAAGAATTAACATGGTTGGTAACAATTCCGGCAAAAACACAAGGATACCTTAGCCTTGTTCCTACTGATTTTACAAAAAGTTCTGGGGTAAAAGTAGATGCAAAAATACAAGGTGTAAACAGAAGAACTGATTTGTCTGCTACAGGTCAGTACTATAATCTAGGATATTATGAAGAGCCAACAACAATGGAAGTCACGGTTACTTTTTCTGGTGGGAATTACCAACAAGCGGTAGAAATTTATCGTCCAGATGCGGTATTTTTAGATACTGTAAAATTTGCAGAAACAGCGAAAAAAATTCAAGAAAAGGGCGTGGACTTTAAAGTTGATGGGCGACATGCGAAAACAACTATAACGAGCAAAAAAAATCAAGTTCTTTTGACAACCATTCCTTACGATAAAGGTTGGCGTGTATCTATTGATGGTAAAAAGGCCGAAATAACAACATTTAAAGATGCTTTTTTAACAATTTCACTCCCAGAAGGCACACACACGATTGAATTTACATTTTTACCGCAAGGATTCATTATTGGTTTGTCACTCTTTATTAGTTGCACGGGGATATTTGTAATATATGTCTGGCGGCTTAATAAGAATAAAAGTAAGAACAATAACAAATAAAAGGCTGGAGAGGGTACTATGAAATGGAAAAAAGTACGAATCGTTCAAATTGTTTTTTTGACGGTTATTGTATCAGCGTGTTCAAAAAATAGTACGGAAAAAACGATCTTTGAAGCAAATAATAGTGAATATTCGTTCCAATTTTTTAAGGGATGGAGTCAATTAGATGAGTCGGAAAATACGATAAATGAAGAAGCGGTTTTTCAGGCCGAAGATGATAGTAGTAAAGCGGTCATGTTTATTCGGGCGCAACAAAGTAAGCAGTTAAGTGAAAAAGAATTAGAAAAAAAAATTGATAACCAGTTAACACCTATTTATCAACTAGATGTTGCTGAGAAAAAAAGTTTTAAAACAGCTAATTATGAAGGAATCAGCTATAAGATACCAAGTGTATACGAACAAAAAGCTGTATGGCTTTACATGTATTTTATTTCGACTGAAACAAATATCATCAATTTTCAGTATTATTTTCCTAAAAATAATAGTGTAGCAAAATTAGAAGAAACGGCACTTGAATCAGTTGAAAGTTTGAAACTTGAAAAAAAAGGAACAGTAACTGAAGAAAGTACTCGCCAAGAGATGAAAGGTGTACAACAAGTAGAACAAGATAATGTATATTTACAAGTTACTGGAAATAAGGTAGAAGAATCAACATTAATTCTACGATATGTCGTAACAAATCAATCAGATCATGCTGTTGTTCCTTTGGCGTTTTGGCAGGAATTAGTTACTACGACTTCAGGTCAAAATACGTTAGAAATGGATGGTTCAAATCAAGAGGATACAGAATTGAATTACCTTATTACAAAAAGCCAACAAAAAATTGAACCGGGTAATTCTGTGGAATGTGCAATTGTCTATAAACTTCCTAATGAAAAAGAAGCCATTAAAGTACAGCTAGGGAATCAGAAAGATCCTTTAACTATGACAATAGAAAGGTAAGAAGAAAGTTGACGAAGAAAATAAATAAGTGTCTATTCATCATATTCAGTCTATTTGTTATTACAGCTTGCACGAATAAAAATAAGTCCACTGCAACTGTTCAGGTGGATTCAAAAGATAAACAATTTGTTTGGTGGAAAGATCGAGATCATGTCTTTGGCGAGTATAACTACTCAACTACCGATGAATCAGAGGCAAAAGAGGATCTAAAAAATATCTTTCAAGTTGAAACACTTCCTTTTTTTGATAAAGGAAGAAAACTTGTTAGAGAAGCGTTGCTTATAGAGAACGTAACAGAACAGCCAGAAGTTTATAAATTTAATTCAGATAAAAATACGCTTCAATATTTAAGTGTAATAGGGTTTAAAAACACTGAAGGAAAGTACCTATCTTATGGAACGGTTACGGAAAACTATGAATTTATTAAAGATTTAAATAAAGTAAAAATAAGTAGTCAACGGATTGAACTTGTAAATTCAACAAAATACAAACAATATAATGGAAAAGATCTAGAAGAGACGCTAAGACAACTTGCCAATTTACTTGAATTAGAGGACATTGATGAATTAATGCAACGGTTTGAACAACAAACGAAAGACAAAGAAAATTTAAGTAAGAAAAGTATCATTATTTACGATAGTGCAGATAAAGCAAAAGCAAATAAAACTTTCGGAAAAACGCTTTTAGTAGAATACAATGAAGAAGGTATTCTAGCTAGTATTTCTGCTATAACGGCTGATTTTAGAGAGTAAAGTAAATAGCTGAAAAGTCATTTAGTCAATAACAAACGGGAGTTTGTCGACTAATAGCATAGCAAATGTCTACCATTAATATTTGGAAGCAATTAAAAAAATACTTAATTTTTTTGGGGGGTTAAAGAAGTTAAGGTATTTTGATAGCGTAAAATATTTTGTGTAAATGAAAATATAGTATAAAAAAGAAAGTCCATTCTATAAAATTAAAGTTACGACAACAGAAATTTTATAGGAGGACTTTCTTATGACTCATTTTACAACAGAAATTATGGAAACACTAATCACCAAGGGTGATTTGGACGATTTATTTCTTCGTCATTTAGAATCAGCTATTAATTTATTATTACAAGCTGAATTAACAACGTTTCTTGACTATGAAAAGTATGATAGAGCGGGATTCAATTCAGGTAATTCCCGTAATGGAAATTATTCACGTACGTTTAGAACAGAGTATGGAGAATTGAACCTGGTAATTCCGAGAGACAGGAAAGGTGACTTTACCCAACAAACAGTACCTGCTTACAAAAGAACGAATGATTCTTTAGAAACGACAATTATCCAATTTTTTCAAAAAGGTATTACGATGTCTGAAATCTCTGAACTGATTGAAAAAATGTACGGTCATTATTATACGCCACAAACGATTTCAAGTATGAGTAAGCTTGTTTCTGAAGATGTTCTAGCTTTTAAAGAACGACCACTAGAAGCTAGATACTCAGTGATTTTTATGGATGCCACTCACATTCCTTTAAAAAGAAAAACAGTATCGAAAGAAGCCGTTTATATCGTGATTGGTATCCGTCTAGATGGCACCAAGGAGGTGCTATGGTTTACTATCTTACTATCGCTTCAACTGAATCTGCATATGTTTGGAAAGAGGTACTTCAAGACCTAAAACATCGTGGTTTAGAGGAAGTTTTATTAGTAGTAACGGATGGTTTAAGTGGTATTGCCGATAGTATTCATTGTATCTACCCAAATGCTCAATTTCAACAATGCTGTGTTCATGTCTCTAGAAATATTGCTCATAAAGTTCGAGTTACTGATAGAAAAGAAATCTGTGATGATTTTAAAATGGTTTATCAAGCTCTTTCAAAAGAAGAAGCAATTGACCAAATAGCTTTTATGACAGACAAATGGGAAAAGCAGTATCCGCGAGTAGTTGAATCACTCACGAATTCTGCTCTATTAACTTTTTATAACTTTCCCCCATCAATTAGAAGAACCATATACTCAACTAATTTAATTAAAGGATTTAACAAACAATTGAAAAAATACACAAAGAGAAAAGAACAATTTCCTAATGAAGAATCTCTGGAGAGATTCCTAGTTTCTCAATTCAATCAATATAATCATAAGTTTTCAAGTCGAATTCACAAAGGATTTAAAGAAATTCAAGATACATTAGAATCAATGTTTTAATTCGTAAATAATGGAATGGATTTTCCATTTACACATAATTCTTGACGCAACCTGAAGTGGCAGTATCTATTTTTTTCCGTTGATTGATACACAATCCTTCTAACAACCACCGAAGGTATTGCTGAGTCAAGTCTTTTAGTTCTGACCGTTTTCGTGGCCATTGGAGTTTTCCGTTTTCAAAACGTTTGTAGAGAAGAATAAATCCATCTCCTTCCCAATATAGTCCTTTAAATCGATCGGAACGATTTCCACAAAATAGAAATAATGCATTGGAATACACGTCTATTTCATATTGATCCATAATAATGGAGGCGAGACCATCGATACCACGTCGCATATCTGTTTTTCCGCAGACGATATAGACAGATTCTAGCTGTGTATAATCAATGATCATGAGAAATCATCCCCTCTAGTTGCTGCGTTTAAAATATAATTATTGCAGCCATTGTAAATAGTGAGTTCGATATTGTTCCTTTTAACTTGAAGTGCAACCTTTGGTTGACTAGTAGGAGAGATGCTTTGACTTGCGGATTGTTGTTTGTGTTCATCTGATTTTAAAGTGACTGGGACAATATCTTGAATTTTTTGCATATAAAAAACCTCCAATTATTCTTAGTTGATATAAGAATAACTAAAGGCTCCTTTTTATTAAAGATACTCTATTATTTCCCGATTACTGTACAAAAATAGGATTGAGCTGTCCAATGACTCGTACAAGCTCGATAGAAATTATGGTGTTGCGCAAGTTTTATAACAAGATGTAAATAGTTAAGGGAATCAAACTGAATTTTACTGATTTTTATTATGTTTTTAACAACTGATCGTTTTCTAAACGAAGAGTTCTTTTGTGCAGGTGTCAATGAGAAAAACAGCGTTTGATTTATTATTTGGTGTAACACTAGCGATAAAGAACAAAAAAGTCCAGAACAATGATTTTTTTGTTCTGGACTTTTTTTATTCAATTCATCAATCTTATTTGACAAGTAAAAATTTATTTATTGAATTCGGCATCATAGTAGTAATTCACAGTGTATTCATTACTATCCTTTGTAATTTCAAAATCTGAGGTATCAACTTCAATTAAATCATATTCTGCGGTAGGGTTAAACTTATACAGATGATCATTAACAACAAAAGTACTACCTATATCCATCTCAATAGTCTGTTTCTCAATGAGTTTGTATGATCCTTCTACACTGGTATCATAGTTCCAATAATTAATTATTACTGGTCTAACAAATTTAGTAGCAGTATTTGAAAATGTAATGATGTGTTGCCCGTTATTTTTAAGTTCTGTTTTTTCAAATTTATTCTTTTGACACTTCACACCAGCTCTAGTAGCAGTAATGGTTACTTCTTTTGGAGTTCCTTTTGATAAATCTCCTAAAAGTCCTCCTTGATCATTTAAATAAACACTTTCTGGTTCTGAAATCCAGTTGTAATTACTCGTATATTGCATATTTCTTGAGATACTAGCGTATTCTGTAACAAAGATAGGAATATTATCTGTAATAACAAATGGTGGATTTTTATATTCCTCACGAACCACAGCACCACGGTAAGCTCTTAACATTCTTTTATCAGCATGTAATGCAGATAAAGAACTGTTGATATCTGTTGAAATACCTGTGATAGAACTTCCTTCGTCTTCAGCCTGGATATGAGCAATAATTGAACGTGCTCCAGAAATTTTTCCTTCGCCGACTACAGTAGCACCTTTCCATGCATAAATATCACGGTAAGCATGGATACCAATACCATCACTACTTGTTCCTTTTAAAACTGAATCATAGTAAGGTTTAATGTCGTTTTCACAGTAGATTCCGTATTCAGCTCCTGTTGCTTCAACAGATCCGCCTTCCATTTGAATTTCATTATGAACGCGCAAACCGATTTTGTTAGCATTTGCTGTAACAGAACCTTTACCGTATTTTGCATGTTTAAAGGCTTTGAAATGATCACCTACAGTAATACCAACATCTTCTGTAGTATTAACATTCAATTGACCATTCCCTCTAAGTTCCAAGGTTTTTTTTGCTTGAATTTTATTGATATTTGCAGGTGTAGTATTATTTAATGTTACGGTAATCGTTTTTGAACTATAGATTGTACTAGTTTCATTTAAATCATATTCACCTTTTTTAGTTTTCAAGACATTTGTACCGTCAGCTTTAGTTGTGATTGTTGCATCATACCCTTTTAAATCGGTATTTCCAGTCAATACTTCAGCGGCGTTAGCTTTATATCCTCCCAACAGACTAAGACCTAAAACTACGAGTGAGACACTTAACTTCTTTTTCGTGTTTTTCATTTTTTTCCTATCTCTCCTTTATTAGTTATTGCTGATATTTCTACCAGTAAGAGGATTATAGCAAGAAATTTCTTGATTTTATTCCATGTTTTTGTCGATTAATGCAAAAAAATGCAATATTTTAAATATTTATTAAATAAATATTCCAGGTTATTTTAATCGACCTGTAATTTTGGTTAACCTAAAATAAACTCTTCGTATTTTCTAATAGTACAGAGAATACGGAGAGTTTGGTTTAAAAGTTAGCTTTTGTTACCAAATTATTTAAGCAGTCAATAGGTTCAAATGATGGGAGTATTTTACTTCCATCTTACAGGGATTCGTGCTTCACCACTATAATACATATTTTTGCCTGCACTTATTGACCAAGAAAAGCTTAAATATTTTTCATCACCAGTCAAATTATCCCATCGTACTTCGTCATTGCTAGTAAATTCATTATTACTATCTTTATCTGTAAAAGAGACATACTCCATAGTGCTGTTTTCAAATTGACTGGATAGAATCACTGGTTCATATAAGTTGTATGATTTTGTTCCTTTTTTTAATGTTACGGTATTTAAAGTTCCTACTGTATAAATTTCAATTGTAGTTAATTTCTTTAAGTCTGAAAGAACAGAAATATCCGTTAATGGTGTTCGGTTGATGGTATCTTCATCATCGTCAGCATTATCAATAACTAAATATTTTAGATTTTTATGATTTTTTAAATCATTTAGATTAGCATTATTTGCTAAGGAAATCGAGAACTCTTCTAAATTATTTATTGCATTGAGTTGACGTATGTCTGTTGCTGAGTAACAGTATTCTCCACCAATATATTTTAGATTGGGCATGTTTTCTATACCACTCAGATTGACATAAGGAGTACACCAATCATTGCCAATGCTCGTGACGTAATCCAACTGTTCTTGTGTATAGATGTTATAGGTATCTAGTACCATTTCTTCTAGTTCTTCTTGTTTAGAAAATTGTTTCAATTTGTTACTGTATTCTGTTTCTAACTTCTCAAATTTTTCTTTATAATCTTTATCAAGGGCTTCAAATTCATTATCAGGAGCTTCTTTGTTATCTAGTAATTCTCTTTCTTGTTCGAACCATGATTCTAATTCCATATTTTTTTTGTCGAACTCTGTTTTTGCTAAACCAGAGACCGTTTGATATTTTTCAGGAATATAGTTCCGATTTAGAAAACGAGAGAGGGTTTCTCGTGAATCATAATATCCAATTTGTTTATACTCAGACTCAACAGCTTCTACTACAGAAAAATTAAACAAACCTAAAACAAACACGCCCAAAACTAAAAATACACCAATTTTCTTCCCATTTTTTGTCATAAAAACTCCTCCTATTTTGCATCTAGTTAATTATATCGTACTTAGCGAAAAAGCTTCTCTCAGATTTTATTTAAAGAGAGAAAAAAAATGCAATATTTTAAATACATTTAAAATATTGGTTAGATTTAGAACAAATCATTGCGTATTCTTTGATTTTGAAAAGGAGTAATTAATCAAAAGCTAGAAGCAAAGTTCTTTTGAGTACATGCTTCGTCTTGATTAACTAACTTTTTGTGTAATTTCCAATTTTATGAAAGTGAAATGGAAAAAATAAAAAAAAAAAAAAATAAGTATTTATTTATACTAAGAGAGTAAAAAAGAAATCTTTCACAAATTTGGGATTTTTTCTTTGTTGGAATAGTTTAAATAAGTTTTTATTTGTCTTGTTGCTTCTAGATTTCGTACGTTGAAAGTTGGTTTGTGAAAAGTTTTTAAAAGAGAGGATATTTAGTATGAGAAAACCACGTATTGCTATTATTGCAGATGTTATTTTAAGAGATGCGAGTGCTTTAAGTTTATTTCACTCTGATTATGCGACAGGAGCTGTTTGTGATTCAATCAGCCTTGCGGGTGGCTTACCTGCAATTTTACCGATTTGTGATAGAGAGGTCTTGAGTGAAAATATAAAAGAGTATATGGAAATTTTTGATGGTTTTTATTTTGTCGGTGGTGCTGATATTGATCCTCAGTTTTATGGCGAGTCGCCTATTTGGGGTTCGGGGAATTTTGATACTGAAAAGGATTATTTTGAAATTAGTTTGCTGAATGCGGCATTTGAACATAAAAAAGCGATTCTAGGAAATTGTCGTGGAATTCAATTAATCAATGTTGCACTTGGCGGTAGTATTCATCAAGATATACAGACCCACAATCCAGAATTCTTTATCAAACATGAAAATTACAATGCAACAAGCCCTGCTCATAAGCCATCTCATTATGTCACCGTTGAAAAAGATAGCTTATTATTCCCAATCATAGGTGAAAAAGCATTTGTTAATTCTCGTCATCATCAAGCAATCAAAGAGTTGGCTGCACCGCTTAGAGTCATAGCTAAAAGTCCAGACGGCTTGATCGAGGCTGTTCAAACAAAAGAGGATGATCAAATCGTAGCGGTTCAATGGCATCCAGAAAATTTATGGCCAGCAAATCCTAAAATGCTTGCAATCTATGAAGATTTTATTGCACGAGTGAAAAAAAGAATGAATTAAAAGATGGATGATGGTTGAGAATCGAAGACGAAGGTAACGTTAATTTTGCTTCGACCCCTAAATTTGAATCAATGATTCGTCTCATTCTCAACTTGATTTAATAGATTTGTTTATTCGATCCGAAAAGATCGCGAAAATCATCAAGTTTCAAAAAAAGTTGCTTGTTACTTGTCGTTAGAGATAAAAAGAAGCAGAAGTGATGAATTAAAGAAAAAATGGAATTACAATACATGTATTTGTTTAGCAATTTGAGTTATTCATTGCATGTGATCGTTAGAAATTATAGTTCTTAAAGTTGTTTAACAATGTTACTTCTTCTTTTGTTTTCAGAAGAAAGGATGAAATAAAAATGGAAAAAACTCAAGGAGCATCGTCATCAAGCTCTTCAATCAAAAAATTGTCATTTTTCTCAATATTTCTGTTAGGGATTAATGGGATTATTGGTTCAGGAACGTTCTTATTACCGCAACAAATTTATCAAGATGCTGGAGTCTTTTGGGGCGTTATTTGTATTCTAGCTGCCGGAATTTCTACCACTCTAATTGCACTTTGTTATGCAGATTTGTCGGGGCGTTTTTCAGAATCTGGCGGGGCTTGGTTGTATTCTTATCATGCCTATGGAAAATTTGTCGGCTTCGAAGTTGGTTTCTTTATGTGGTTTGCAGGTGTTGTTTCAATTTCAGCTGAAATTGCTGCGTTAATCCGTGTATTTAAGAATCTTGTTCCTAGTTTAAATAATCAATGGGTTTCATTAGTTGTAGGGATTGCACTAATTTTTATTTTAGGGGCAATCAATTGGTTTGGCGTAAACATGGTTAAATTAGTCAGTAATGTTTCTTCAACATTAAAATTGCTGACAATCATTGGCTTTATTATTGTGGGAGCCTTCTTTTTGAAAAGCGTTAATTTCGCGCCTATGGTTCCAGAAAAAATGGCTTCATCTGCTGGGCTATTTAAAAACATCAGTAGTACCTATAGTGTAGTTTTCTACATGTTTACTGGTTTTTCATTTTTACCCATCGCGGCTAGACAAATGAACAACCCACAGAAAAATTTACCGAAAGCTTTAGTTACGATTATGTTGTCGATTATTGTGATTTATTCAGCGGTCCAAATCGTAGCAATCGGTGTTTTGGGTCCAGAATTAGCGAAAACAACGATTCCAGTGGCTCTTGCAATGAAAAAAATGTTGGGTGACTGGGGCTATTATCTAATTATCGCTGGAAGTACCGTTTCAACCTTTGGACTAGCGTTTACATCTTCTTTTGATGTACCGATTATTGCTTCTTCATTGGCGAATGAACATAAATTATTACCAGCATTTTTCGGTAAAACAAATAAACACGGTGCGCCATATTTTTCCATTATTTTGACAGTTATCATTAGTTCATTTTTACTTTCAACAGGTAGTTATGTCTTTTTAGCAACGTGTATGGTTTGTGCGAACTTCGTACAATACGTTCCAACGATTTTAGCTACAATTAAATTCAAAAAAAATAATCAATACCCAACACAAGGCTTTCATTTAAAAGGTGGCATTTTAGTTCCCGTCTTAGCGTTGATTGGTTCATTATATTTATTAGTTGGTTTTAATTTTAAAGTAATCTTAGTAGCAATTTCTGTATTTGTGATTGGTTTAATTATTTATCTAATTGAAAATCATTCAGATAAAAAAACTCAACAAAGTCAAAGTAGTAAAAATTAAGTAAGTAAAAATCTCTAATTATAAGAGAGAAGGAGAGGATCATATGGCTACAGGAAATACAAATCAATCGGCACCAGTCGCTAGTACGACTAAAGCGCCGACTGATAAAAAGAAAATGACGTTTATTTCGATTTATTTTTTAGGAATCAATGCAATTGTTGGTTCAGGAGCCTTTTTACTACCGCAACAAATTTATAAAAATATTGGGGTAATGAGTATCTTGGTTCTGTTTACTGCAGCGATTACGGTTAGTATGGTTGCCTTATGTTATGCAGATTTGTCAAGTCGTTTTTCAGGTTCAGGGGCTGCGTGGCTTTATTCGTACAATGCGTTTGGGAAATTCACTGGTTTTCAAATTGGACTGTTTTCATGGTTTTTAGGCTGTTTGACCTTGTCAGCAGAAGTAATCGCCTTGTTGAGAACCTTAAAAAATATTTTTCCTGTATTGGATAATCCGATTATTCAATATGCGTTTCCTATTTCATTGATTGTTATCTTGGCAATTATTAACTTTTTCGGTACGAGTATTGTAAAAATGATCAACAGTGTTTCATCTACATTCAAAATCGCAACAATTATCTTTTTCATTGTTGTGGGTGTATTCTTTATGAAATCAGCTAATTTTACTCCTGTTGTTCCAGCAAGTGTGACAGGAACGGGTAGCTTTATTGGTCATTTTGGGGCAGCATTTAGTGTAGTATTTTATATGTTTACTGGTTTTTCATTTATTCCAGTTGCGGCTTCTCAAATGAATAATCCAGAGAAAAACATTCCCAAAGCGTTAATTGCTGTCATGATTAGTGTCACTGTTTTATATGTATTAGTTCAATCAATCGCGATTGGGATTTTAGGTTCAAGCATTGTGAAATATGATATTCCAATTGCACAAGCATTGAATTCATCCATTGGTCATTGGGCATATATTTTAATCATCATTGGAATGATTGTTTCAATTTTTGGTGTAGCGTTCGCCGTTTCGTTCAGCACACCAGCTTTAGCTGCTTCATTATCAAATGAACACAATTTATTGCCTAAAGCATTAGGTAAAACGAATAAATATGGCGCACCATTCGTCGCTGTTTTAGTAACTTCTGCAATTAGTATTTGCTTAGTATCATTCAACTATCTATTTTTAGTGACTTGTATTGTTTTAACATCATTTATCCAATATGTACCTTCTGTTTTGGCGGTAATCAAATTTAAACATACGAAACAATTTCCAAACAATGGTTTTTCTTTAAAAGGTGGCTATACGGTTCCAATCATTGCCCTATTGATTTCTAGTTACTTGCTAACAAACTTCAATTTAAAAGTATTATTAGTAATTGCTGTTGTCTTTATTTTAGGAGTGATTGTGTACTTTACTAGTATTAAAGGAAAAGATGAACCCGCATCAGTGACAAATTCAAAAACGGTCCCAGTAAAAAAATAACTTTAGTAAAAAAATAGGACATCAATATTGAAAAGTAATGGGAAAATGAACTGTTGGCAGAAGTGAAAGATACTCTGGTCAATATTCATGAACTCATTATTTTTCAATGTTAAAAAAATTTATGCATAGATTTGGTGAAACAAAAGTGAAAACACTTTTGTTTTATCTTCTAAAATCTAATGAATCGCGTAAATCAATCAGAATTTCGGTAATTTCCAAACCATCACTCATTGCAAAGCGCGCAATAAGTGATGGTTCATCCAATTACTCGATTCTAATCGATTGATTTATAACCTTGATAAACGGTATAAATCAATCAGAATCTCGGGAATTTCCAAATCATCACTCATTGCAAAGCGCGCAATAATTGATGTTTCGTCCAATTACTCGATTCTAGTCGATTGATTTATAACCTTGGTAAACGGTATAAATCAATCAGAATCTCGGGAATTTCCAAAGCATCACTCATTGCAAAGCGCGCAATAATTGATGTTTCGTCCAATTACTCGATTCTAGCCGATTGATTTATAACCTTGGTAGAAAAGATATTTTAAGGAGAGAATATTTTGAATAACGGAAATAATACACCAAAGAAAAATTTATCATTTTTTGGCTTTTTAGCAATTACGATTTCGATGGTCGTGGCTTTATATGAATATCCAACGTTTGCAACATCAGGTTTTAGTTTAGTTTTCTTCTTATTATTAGGCGGAATTTTATGGTTTATTCCGGTTGCTTTATGTGCTGCCGAAATGGCAACAATTAAAGGATGGGAAAAAGGTGGCGTTTATACGTGGGTCGGTAATACTTTAGGTAAACGCTTCGGATTTGCGGCAATTTTCTTTCAATGGTTTGAAATTACAGTGGGCTATTTGACGATGCTTTACTTTTTAACTGGTGCATTGTCTTATGCGACTGGAATTTCAGCGATTCAAGATAATAAATATGTGAAATTACTTGTTTTATTAGCTATTTTTTGGGCAATTTTACTGTCACAATTAAAAGGAACAAAATATACTTCATTGATTGCTAGAATTGGTTTTGTTGCTGGGATTTTATTGCCAGCCTTGATTTTATTTGCATTAGGTGTTCACTATATTGCTTCTGGTGCGCCATTACAAACAACCATCTCAATGAAAACTTTTGTACCCGACTTCTCACAATTACCAACTTTAGTGGTTTTTGTATCGTTTATCTTAGCTTACATGGGTGTCGAAACGTCAGCGAGTCATGCGAATGACTTAGATAATCCAAAGAAAAATTATCCATTAGCGATGTTAGTGTTAGTTATCTTAGCTATTATTTTAGATACAGTCGGTGGAATGACAGTTGCTTCCACTGTGCCGCAAAAAGGGTTATCATTGAATACAGGGGTTATTCAGTCTTTAGAATTTTTACTGAAAAATCTTGATCCTAGTTTAGCTTGGGTTGCTAAAATCTTAGCACTTTTAGTTTGTTTAGGCGTTATTGGCGAAATCGCTTCTTGGGTGACTTCTCCTTCCAAAGCATTGCATGTTGCGGCTGAAGATGGCTTATTACCAAGTGCCTTTGCCAAAGAAAATAAACATGGCGTACCAGCGAATTTAATGTTTGTACACGGAATCGTAGCGTCTATTTGGGCAACTGTTTTCACCCTAAGTGGTGGCGGAAATAATTTATCTTTCTTAGCAGCATTATCATTAACAGTAGTAATCTACTTGATGCTTTATTTCTTATTCTTTATCGGTTATTTAAAATTAGTTCACTCAAAAAATACTTACGAAAAATCATATGAAGTTCCAGGCGGAAAAGTAGGGAAAACGATTATTGCCGTTGCTGGTTTATTGACATCTATTTTTGCTTTCGGTATTTCTTTTGTTCCACCTTCTAGTTTACCAGCAAATGAACATCAAACATATGAATGGATCTTGGTCGTTTCTTATATAGTCGTATTGGTTATCCCATTTACAATCTATGCGTTCCATCACAAATTTAAACAACCAACAACTGATTCAACAGCAGCAAAAACAACAGGAGGAAATTAAAATGAATCAAAAAACCTTAGATACTTTTGTTCAAGCGAATCTTCATTTTTGTGAACAAGGAAAAGTTGCCGACTATATTCCTGCCTTAGCACAAGTCGCTCCAAATCAATTAGGGATTGCTATTTATAATTGTCAAACCAACGAAATGCTTTCTTCTGGTGATGCGACGGTTCGTTTTGCAATTGAAAGTATGTCAAAAGTGCCTGTTCTATTATTAGCAATTGAAGATAATGGAATCGAAGGGGTATTAAAAAAAGTCAATACAGAGCCAACAGGTTTTGCCTTTAACTCAATTTTAAATATGGAGATCAATCATGATTCGCGTCCGCTAAATCCTTTTGTCAATGCAGGTGCGATTGCAACAAGTTCCTTAGTAAAAGGAAAAAATAATCAAGATCGTTTTGAGCGCATTTTATCTTTTATGAAAGAACTTTGTGATGATGACGGTATTATTTTAAATGAAGAAATTTATACATCAGAGTCAAGAACTGGCGATATCAATCGATCATTAGCTTACTATATGAAAGGGAATCAAATGATTGAAGGCGATGTAGATGAGATTTTGGATGTTTATTTCAAACAATGTTCGGTTGAAGTAACGGCACAAGGAATTGCAAAAGCGGCCGCTGTTTTAGCCAATGGTGGTGTTGCCCCTTGGAATCAAAAACAATTAGTATCAAAAGAAGCAGCTACTTTGGTGAAATCAATCATGACAACGGCTGGTCTTTATGATGAATCAGGAGAATTTTCAGCGCATGTGGGCATTCCTGCTAAAAGTGGTGTCGGTGGTGGTTTATTAGGTGTTGCACCGAAAAAATTCGGCATCGGTGTCTTCAGTCCGCCGTTAGATAGTTGTGGCAATAGTACTGCTGGCGTCAGATTGTTAAGAGATGTTGTCGATGTTTTAGACCTAAATATATTTGAATGATTTAAGTGCAAAAAAATGACTAGCTAAAGGGAATTGCTATATAATAGGGGCTGAAGCAAAATGAATTTTTTGTTTTAGTCCTTTAAAAAATTAGCGCAAGATAGAGCTTATTTGGAAATAGTTCGTCACTATTATTGACAGACGACTGTAGTTAAATTTTTTTGTTGCTCTGGAATAAAAAAAGAAAGTTGGCGTTCAAATGAAAGCTAATATACAAATGAATAATGGTAAATCGTATAATCGAACGATGCTAATGGTCGTCATTCTCCTAGGGGCTTTTTGTATTGTGATGAATCAAACGCTTTTGATTACCGCATATCCTACGATTATGAAGGACTTAAACATCAGTTTGGCGACGGTTCAATGGTTAACGACGTTATTTTTACTAGTTTCTGGCATCACTATTCCATTAACGGCTTATTTGATGAAACAAATTCAATCGAAATACCTATTTTTAACTGCTGTTAATCTCTTTTTAGTTGGTGTATTGATTTGTTATTTTGGACCAACTTTTTCGTTTCTGTTAGTAGGACGTTTATTTCAAGGGCTTGCTTCAGGAATTATGTTGCCGCTGATTCAATCAATGGTTCTAAATATGTTCGAAAAAGATGAACGAGGAGCAGCAATGGGCTTTGTAGGTTTAGTAATTGCTTTAGCACCAGCAGTAGGACCGACATTATCGGGTATACTTATTACGTATTTTAATTGGAAAATCCTCTTTTTGATCACGATTCCGTTGATTATTCTTTCAGAAATTGGTGCAGCTTTATTCTTTAAAATTAGTATTCCTTTAGAGAAAAGTAAACTAGATATCTTGTCTTTAATACTGTCAATCATCGGCTTTGGTGGTTTATTATATGGGATTAGTTTAATTAGTTCAAAAGGTTGGTCCTCAGTTGAAGTTTTGTCCTTATTAGGTGTAGGAATTGTGGTCTTAATTATCTTTGTTTTACGTGAATTACGTATTCCAAATCCTTTATTGGGCTTAACAGTCTTCAAATACCCAACTTTTTCAGTAGCAGTTTTTTTAAGTTCAATTTCTTATATGGCTCTTTTAGGGTTTGAATCGATTTTACCAGATTTCATTCAGAAAGTTCGTTTAGAAAGTCCGATTCATTCAGGTCTTATCCTTTTACCAGGTAGTATTGTGATGGGCATTATGAACCCCGTTACTGGGAAATTATTTGATCGCTATGGTGGTAGACTATTGATTCCAATTGGTTTATCTTTATTAAGTTTAGGAACATTACCTTTTCTTTTTATTAACACAACGACGCCAATAGTCCTGATTTCACTTTTTTATGCAATACGCTTATTTGGTATTTCGATGGTCTTGATGCCAGTAACGACCACTGGAATGAACGCTTTGCCAAATGAAATGATTAGTAACGGAACAGCGACTAACAATACCTTGAGACAAATTGCCAGCTCTTTTGGGACAGCAATTTTGGTGACTTTTTTATCTAGTAATACAAAAGTAGCCTCAACACAAGCATTAGCTGCCGGCAGTCCTTCTTTGCAACAAACACAGGTGCAAGTAAATGATTACCGTCATGCATTTACAGTCGCGTTTGTTTTCTGTTTAATTGCGTTAGCTAGTTCATTAATTATTTTTTTAAGAAAAAAGACCCTAAAGAAAATAACATAAAACGACTAAAAAAGTGATAGTCACTGAAATGGAACAAACATTTCAATGGCTATCACTTTTTTTGTTTAATTTTTCATGATGATAATTTGTGACATGCGTATCGAAATCAAGTCCTTTGATAAGGAGCAGGAGTAGCTTTAGTAGGTGTTTCATCGTAAGAGTCACTCCCGATTTTTTAGAAAATCACTCACAGTCAATTCAGCTTGATAATCACAACGTCCAGATTCATAGTCGTCGATTGTAACGGGAACTTCTTTAAAACCGAATTTTTGATAAATATGCAAAGCTGGTTTTAATTTTTTATTGGAATAAAGGACGATTTTATCTGCCTGATTTTCAATCGCATAATCCAAACAAGCTTGAAATACTTTTGTTCCTGCGCCTTTTCCTTGAAACTGTTCGTTGGTTGTAAATTTGCAGATTTCCCAAGTGTTGTGTTCCAATCTAAGAACCATACAGGTTGCTAGAACTTGTTCATTTTCAACAGCGAAAAAGACCATTGCTCCTTGTTCTAAATAATTCTCGACTTGATCTAATTGCTCTAAATCGTGTTGTTCGATTTTAAACAGTTTATTAATCCAATTTTTGTTCATATCAATAAATAGTTGTTTGTATTGTTCTTGATAACGAATGATTTTCATATGCGCTTCCTTCCTATGACAAATGCCATTCCCATTTTTCAATGATTTTTTTCGATTTTTGTTCAATGCTATGTGTTTCAATTAAAGAAAATCCTTGTTTTATAAATAAATTTCGAGCGGGTTGTTGTTGGCTGTCTACTAAAAGTTTAAGTGAATGAATTTGATTAGTCGTTGCATAGTCTACCGCTGTTTTTAATAGTTCCAAACCTAAGCCCATTCCCTGATAATCCGGTGTAACGAATAACCAACAAATTTCGGTTGTTTGTTTTAGCCCGATGCAACCAACAGTTTTGTGATTTACTTTTGCGAGCCAAAACTTATTCTCTGCATTAGGATCAATGAAAGAAGTTAAAGATAGAAGGAATTCTTTTTGATTGGCTGGCTCTTTTTTTAAGCCTATTGTTTGATGGTAGAGTGTAGCGATGAGGAGACTATCGTTCAAAGTCCCTTCAATTATTTCACAAAAATAATCTTGATGATAGGTTTCTTGAAATAATGCCATTGCATTTTCCAGACGTTTCTTTTCATTGAGTGAATAATCAGCTGTTTCGTCCCATAATCCTTCACGTACTTTTTTGACCTGATTCAAATGTAAATGGTTGCCTTTTTCAGTTAAAGAAATAGTAAAAGCTCTTTTATCTTCAGGATCAATCGAACGCTGAATTATCTGATTTTTTTCCAGCTTTTTAATGATTGTACTAAGTTGCCCTTTATTAATATCTAAATTTGCGACTAGTTCTTTGGCATTTAATGAGTCATGATCATAAATTTCAGCAACAATTCTGGCTTCATTTAAGGAAAAATTAGTGCTATAAAATTTATTGTCGAATTTTCCTAGTAATTTTGCATAAAAACGATTGAACATCCTGAATTGATCAATAAAACGAAAATCTTTCATAAAAACACCTCTCTTCTTGGATTTTACTTATAAGTTTAATTACGAAACTATTTTAGTTTAAAAAGTAAACTAAAATGTTTTGTTTACTATATCATAGACGAATCGGCTTTACAAGTGATGGCTATCGATTTTTTTAAGGAATGATGTTTTCGAAACTACTAGAATTCGGATTTTTCTTTATAGATTGAGGTTGGGACAAAAGTGTTTAGCTCCGAGAACCAAGTAGGTACGATGCATCATCGAATCACTACGTTCTTCGTGATTTATCGCAATAAGAAGGAATTTCCGAAAATTGTTCTTCAAATTTTTGGTAAATTTCGGATTATTTCTGAAGGAGCTGCTTTTGCACCACCGTTTGTTTGGTTTTAAGAGATAAAACAAAAGTGTTCTTTACTTTTGTTTCACCTACTTTAAAATTCCAGTTGCAGCTAGAAGATTCAATTGTCAACTTTGTACGGGTAAGGATGAAAGGATGACTCTTATATACTTTGATTAACTGTACAAGGTTAATTGAAAGGATGGGTGGAATAGATGACGTGTTCTGATGTCATTAAATTATGGCTTGAACGTTTATGTAGAGAAAGAAATTTATCAATCAATAAGCTTGCGACATTATCTGGTATTACACAATCAACAGTAGATAATATTATGAAAGGGAATACTAAAAATCCGAAATTGAAAACCTTACATAAATTAGCGACAGGGCTAGATATGACAGTATCTGAATTGTTAGATTTTCCTGAAATGAATGAGACGTTATTTGAGGATGAATGAATTTGATTATAATTATAGAGTCTTGCATATAGTAAAAGACGAGTAATGTTGGAAGCATTGATGTCTAGGTACATCTTAAAAGAATCTTTTAATTATTGAAAGGTTATCTATAATAAGTGGTTTTCTGTTTAAAGTAGTATATAATAGAAAAATGATTTTGCTTGAAGAATGAAAGGAGCCTTTTATGCAGAAATTAGCAGACGCATTACTGATTATTGATTTACAAAAAGGAGTTTGTTTTGGTGAAGAAGAAATCTTTAATTTAGCATCAATTATTGAATTAGTTAATCAACGAATTCTTGATTATTCTGAAAATGGCAAAATGATTATCTTTGTGCAACATAATGATGAGGTGTTACTTCAGGGGAAAGAGGCTTGGGAAATTCTTGACGAGCTTAATCAAGAGAAAGCGGACTATTTGATTCAAAAGACACATGCGAATTCTTTTTATCAGACGAATTTAAAGAATTTTATAGAAACAAATGCGATCCATAGCCTTGAAATTTGTGGTGCGCAAACTGAATTTTGTTTAGATACAACCGTAAAATTTGCTCATGGTTTAGGTTATGAATTACAGATGCTACAAGGTGCTACCACGACTTTTGACAATGCTTTTATGTCGGCAGAAAAGACTCGGGCGTTTTATGAAACTATTTGGGATCAACGTTTTTTGACTTTAATAAAATAAATAACGGGATAAGATAAAGATGAAATTTTGGTAAATGAAAGTAGTGATAGGGTTAAAAATGGCCTGATTAAAATTAAATATAAGTGAAGTTTAAGGAGAGAGAAAATGGATAAAACGATGAAGTTGTTGGTTGATTTTTTTGACCAAAGAGAGGATTTACGGTTATTTTGTATGAATGGTTCCCGTGTCAATTCCTTGATTCCAGACGATAAATTCAAAGATTATGATGTTGTTTTCTTTACCGATGATATAAAACAATATAGAGAAAATCCTGAGTTTCTAAAAATATTTGGTGAAATTCTTATTATGACAGAACCAGAAAAAGATCCATTATTTCCAGCAACTTTTCCTGAGCAAGATGGTTATATCTATTTGGTTCAGTATAAAAATGGTGTAAGAATTGATTTTCAATTTCGAACACTTGCACAAATAGCGGGATATTGGCAAGAAGATACACTGACAAAAGTAATTAAGAATAAAGACCAGTATGAAACGAAATCAATTGTCCCGAATGATTGTCACTATTGGTTGGTAACTCCAAATCAAGGGATTATTGAAAGCTCAATCAAAGAATTTTGGTGGCAATTTAATAATGTTTTAAAAGCGACAATCCGTAAAGAATTTTTGTTAGCACAATTTTATCTGAATATTACAAGAGAGGAACTGATTCGGTTGATGACTTGGTCAGTTGCTATTGAAGAAGGTTTTGATCGGAGCTATGGAAAATGTCATACACAAATGCTGAATTATTTACCGAAAGAAAAGTATGAAGCTCTTTTGAGTAGTTACGAGACGACTTCTGCCGAAACGATATACCGCTCATTAAAACAATTACAGCGATTAGAGAATCAGTATATGGAAAAAATTGCTGCTTATTTTTCGGTGAATCAAACACTAATTAATCATTGTCAATCCGTTCCTTATCACTATCTAGTCAGTAAGGACGAAAAGAAACTAGCCGAATATTTTAAAGAGTGAAAAAATGATTCAAGGAGTTTAGCGTGGAGCAATGGTTCAAAAAAAGGGGTGTTTTATTTGCGTAATAAGAGTGTAGTGATTTTTAAAATCATTTTTGCTATCTTGTTGATGACAGGAATTATTGAACGAGCGGGCTTATTAGGTACAGAACCACAATTAAGAACGTTTTATTCATTTACAACGGTTAGTAATTTATTTGTTTTTATCATTTGTCTAGTATCTTTCTATCAATTTTATAGTAAAAAAGCGGAAACAACCGTTTATTATCATCTAAGAATGATTGGTGTAGTGATGATCCTAATCACAGGTTTTGTGTATCATTTTGTTTTGTTGCCAGAAAAAATAGCGGTAAATCCAAATTATCAAGTCTTCACGTATGGAAATTTGATGGCTCATTATGTGGCACCGTGTCTGACGTTTATTGACTGGCTACTTTTTGCTGAAAAAGGAAGAATTGGTAAAATGGAACCCTTTATTTGTACCATGATTCCTGTTGCTTATTTTATTATTACAAGCTTGATTGGGGTGGGATAGTTTCAAAATTTTGGGGATTAAATCATTCATATGTTTATTTTTTTATGGATTTTGATCGATTAGGAGTGGCAGCAGTTATTAAGTGGTGTCTTTTGCTGTATAGCTTTTTCTTGTTGTTGGTTTATAGTATTTATGGAGTAGACTATCTTTTAGGCAAAAAGTCAGCTAAGGATATGAACTCATTTATTTCTAGTGAATAATCTATCTGTGTTATCTTCTTTACATTGATTTTAAGAGGAGAATACAGTTTTTTTGATTCCTTTTTTTCATGCTTTTATTAAATTATTTCTTTTTTTATAGTAGGTTCTTGACATTAATAGCTATGTGAGTTAATATCGAATAGCATTAGTTACTAACGTTGTTAGCTATTTAAAAAGTACTGTGAGTAAGGAGGAATAATATGACGTTCGCTGAGGAAGCTGAGCAAGAACTTATGCGTCTAATGATTCAAAATCGCGATAGTGCATTTAGTAAATTAGAGAAAAGTAATCAAGGTGAAAGTATGGTCATTAAGTTTCTTGATCATGCAAATCAACCAACAAGCCCTAAGCAGTTGGCAGATGCCTTAAACCTTTCGAGCGCACGAATCGCTGTTGTTTTAGGAAATTTGGAAAAAAAAGGTCAGATCATTCGTAAAATAGATCAAGAAGATCGTCGTCGCATTAATGTTACTTTGACAGAGGCTGGAAAAAAAGTAGCTAAAACGCAAAAAAAACAAATGCGTGACAAAGTTATTCAAATTTTTGAACAAATGGGAGAAAAAGACACAGAGCAATTTATCGAATTGATTGCCCAGTTTGTTGATTACTCGCAAAAATTAACTTTAAAAGAAGGTGACCAATAGTGAAAATTTTTAAACATCTCGGAACATACTGGTATGCGGTCATCGCAGTTATTGTACTCTTAGTTGTACAAGCATATAGTGATTTAAGCTTACCGAAAATAACGTCAGGAATCGTCGATGTCGGAATCCAACAAGGTGGATTAGAAGTTTCTACTCCAGATAAAATCAGAAAAACAACACTTCAGGGAATCGAAATGTTCATGACTGAAGATGAGAAAAAAACAATCGATGAAAATTATGAATTAACGACTCAAAAAGTTGATGGTGAAGAAGTCGAAATCTATAAGTTAAAATTAAAAGATGACATGACAAAAGAAAAGTTAGCCGATATTTTTAATTTACCAATGATGATGATCGCTTCTGCTCAATCAAAAGATTCGTCAAGCGGTAGTGAAGCCAAAGCAATTATTGATGACTATAAAGCCCTAGGTGAAGATGCTACCAAAGTAAAAGCGCTCGGCGAAGAAGCCCAAAAGCTTGGTGAAGAAGCGAAAGCCGCAGGTGAAGCAGCAGCTTCAGCAACCGATATGGCAACTGCTCAAGCTAAAGGCGCTGAAGCGCAAGAACTTGCAGCGCAAGCACAGGCAAAAGGGGAAGAAGCCAAAGCACTGGGTGAATCACTACAAAAAACAAGTGATGAAATGCCTGCAAAAGTAGAGGCAGCTCGTGAAAAAACAGAAAAAAGTTTAGGGGATTTAGGCAAAGATTCAATGAAAACGGTCGGTATCCAACTAACTTTAGCTGAATATAAAGCACTTGATGTTAATACGCAAAAAATTCAAACGGATTATATGATCAAAGTGGGTACTAGAATGATCATTTTGACGTTGATTTCAGTAACTGCAGCAATTATTGTAGGCTTGATTGCTTCTTTAGTAGCCGCTTCAGTTGGGAAAAATATGCGTGTGGGTCAATATGAACGGACGTTGCAATTCTCAAATACAGAAATGGAAAAATTCTCACCCGCCTCTTTGATTACGCGTAATACGAACGATATCCAACAAATTCAAATGGGAATCGTTATGACGATGCGTTTAGTCTTGTATGCACCAATTTTAGGAATCGGCGGAATCTACGAAGTTTATAAAACGGGAACGGGTATGGGCTGGATCGTTGGAGTTGCCGTTGGAGCAGTACTTGTTTTAGTACTAGTTTTATTAGGAACAACGATGCCTAAGTTTAAAGCTTTGCAAAATTTAGTGGACAGAGTGAACTTAGTTTCTCGTGAAATCATTACAGGGTTACCGGTTATTCGTGCATTTTCTCGGGAAAAATTTGAAGAGAAACGTTTTGATGTTGCCAATACAAATTTGATGAAAACACAGTTGTTTGTTAACCGTGCGATGTCAATCATGATGCCAGTGATGATGTTATTGATGAATGCTATCACAGTATTAATCGTTTGGGTCGGTGGTCATAATATGGACAACGGTCAATTGCAAGTAGGGGATATGATGGCGTTTATCACGTATACAATGATGATTGTTATGGCCTTTATGATGCTTTCGATGGTTTCAATTATTTTACCACGAGCAAATGTTGCGGCAGGTCGTGTAGAAGAAGTGCTTGATACCGTACCAACAATTAAAGATCCTACAACACCTAAAGATAATCATGCCTTTACAGGTGAAGTGAAATTTGAAGCAGTGAATTTCCGTTATGGAGATGCAGATGAAGATGTTTTACATCATATCAACTTTACTGCCAAACCAGGTCAAACCACGGCAATCATTGGTTCAACGGGTTCTGGGAAATCAACGATTGTTAACTTGATTCCACGTCTTTTTGATGTCACAGAAGGACGAATTACAATTGATGGTGTGGATGTTCGTGATATGACGTTGCATAAATTACATGCAATCATTGGATTTGTGCCGCAAAAGGGAGTGCTATTCTCTGGAACGATTGCTTCGAATATTAAATTTGGTGATTCTGATATTTCAGATGAACAAATGAAAAAAGCAGCTAAAATTGCTCAAGCAGAAGAATTTATTGATTCAAATGAAAAAGGTTATGACCGCGAGATTTCACAAGGTGGGAATAATGTCTCTGGTGGACAAAAACAACGTTTATCCATTGCACGTGCATTAGCCAAAGAGCCAAAAATCTTGATTTTTGATGATTCATTCTCTGCTCTTGATAATAAAACCGATGTAGCTTTACGTAGAGCATTATCTGAAAATGTAAAAGATGTAACACAAATCATTGTGGCTCAAAAAATCTCAACGATTCTACATGCTGACAGTATTATTGTGTTAAATGAAGGACGTATTGTTGATCATGGAACACATGAAGAATTGATGGAAACATCAACAGTTTATCAAGAAATTGCTCAATCACAATTAAGTAATGCTGAATTAGGCATTGAAGAAGCGGAATAAGGAGGAGCGAAAATAATGGCAGAACACAAACAAAATCGCCCTCGTGGCGGTGGTCCTGGACAAATTGCTCCAGTAGAAAAAGCCAAGGATTTTAAAGGAACAATCAAGCAGTTAGCTTCATATATAGGTGCTTACAAAATTCCGATGTTCTTTGTAATTATCTTTGCTATCTTCTCAACTGTTTTTAATATTTGGGGACCGAAAATTTTATCAAAAGCAATTACAGAACTATTTAACGGTTTGATAAAAAAATACCAAGGAACGGGTGGTATTGATTTTAGTAAAATCGGTGGAATTTTGCTCTTTATGCTAGGTTTATATTTAGTTGCGGCGGCTTTTGGAGTGATTCAAGGTTGGATCATGTCAACCATCTCGCAAAAAGTAACGTATCGAATGCGTAAAGAAATCTCAGAGAAAATCGATCGTATGCCGATGAATTATTTTGAAAGTCGGACAACAGGTGAAGTATTGTCACGAATCACGAATGATGTAGATACTTTGGGTCAATCACTGAACCAATCAATCACGCAGCTGATTACATCTGTTTTTACCATTATCGGAGTAATCGTGATGATGCTGTCAATTTCAGTAAAAATGACAGGAATTGCGATTTTGATTGTTCCTATCTCATTTATTTTGATTATGATTGTCGTTAAAAATTCACAAAAATACTTTAAAACACAACAAGAATATTTGGGTGTAATAAATGGTAAAGTTGAAGAAACCATTGGTGGATACAACATCGTTCGTTTATTTAATGATGAAGAAAATTCATTAAAAGAATTTAAAGAGCAAAACGATGTGCTATTCAAATCTGCTTGGAAATCTCAATTCCTTTCTGGATTGATGCAACCAATCATGAACTTTGTTGGGAACTTAGGTTATGTTGCGGTAGCGATTTTCGGCGGAATTATGGCGTACAATGGTTCAATCACAGTCGGGGATATTCAGGCGTTTATTCAATATGTCCGTAACTTGACACAACCAATTGCTCAATTAGCGCAAGTTTCAAATATGTTGCAATCAATGGCTGCAGCAGCAGAACGTGTTTTCGAATTCCTTGGTGAAGAAGAAGAGGATCAAACTGTTCCAAATCCGGTTAAATTGGATCATGCGAAAGGAATGGTTGATTTTGAACATGTCCACTTTGGTTATACACCAGATAAAATCGTAATTAACGACTTCACAAGTCATGTTGATCCAGGCCAAATGGTTGCCATTGTAGGTCCTACAGGTGCTGGTAAAACAACGATGGTCAAATTATTGATGCGTTTTTATGATGTTAATTCCGGTGCAATCAAAATTGACGGGTACAATATCAAAGATTTCAATCGAGCTGATTTACGCAAAAATATCGGGATGGTTTTACAAGATACATGGCTATTTAAAGGCACTATTATGGAAAACCTACGCTATGGTCGTTTAGATGCAACAGATGAAGAAGTTTATGCAGCAGCGAAAGCCGCTCATGTTCATCACTTTATTCAAACTTTACCTGGCGGTTATGAAATGGAATTGAATGAAGAATCTTCTAATATTTCTCAAGGACAAAAACAACTTTTGACAATTGCACGAGCAATTTTAGCGGACAAACCAATTTTGATTTTAGATGAAGCGACTTCATCTGTCGATACAAGAACAGAAGGATTGATTCAAGAAGCGATGGAAAACTTGATGACTGGTCGTACGTCCTTTGTTATCGCACATCGTCTATCTACAATCAAAAATGCAGATAAGATTCTTTATATGGAACATGGAGATATTAAAGAACAAGGAACGCATGAAGAATTACTTGAAAAAGGCGGACTTTACGCAGCACTTTATAATTCGCAATTTGAAGAAGTAGCAGAATAAAGAGTTTTGCTTGAATAATTAACTAAAAAACGGAATTTCCGAAATCAATAAGATTTTGGGAACTCCGTTTTTTATGTACTTACTAAAAAGTATCTGAAAACAATAGCGGTGAATATTTTTTTGATTAGCTGGAATTCATCGTTATAAAGTCTCGCTTTTGTTCTTCATAAGTTGCGTTTTTTCTAGATTTCCAGTTGAAGTTCAAAAAAATCCTAATTCCTCAGTCATTCTCAGATACTTCCTAAGTAAATTGCCATTTTTTCATATGAAAATAAGCAAGGAAATACATTAGTAATTGAAAACTTAGTAAAAAAAGTAGTAATACAATTGCATTAGCAACAAAAGTAGTGAATAAATAATTTTCTGTAGATAAAATCGCTAAAGTTTTTTGAATATTGGTAAAGTTAATTGGAAAAAGTTGTAGTATTTTGAAAAAAAGTCCTTGTTTGAATACTTCTTTTAAGAGAAAAGGTAAACTAAAAATCCCTAAAGAAATAGCAAAAGCAGACATCGTAGAATTTGAAAAAGCTGAGATTACTAACGTGATACTTGCAGTAAAAAGAATTCCGATTGTTTGTAAAAAGATCATGAATCCCAGTGTTTGCCAATGATTCCATTCAAGTGGAAAGGTAAATAGCTCCATTTCAAAATTAGTTTGGATACTTGAGATTCCGCCAGATAAATCAAATAGGCTTGCAAAAACAACAAAAGTAATTAATTGAAAAATAAACAGTAAAGATAACGAACCAATGATTCCAGCTAGTATTTTAGCTGAATTCATTTTTTTTCGTCCAAGTTTCGTTGTAAATAATAGTTGATTAAGATTTTTGCTAGTATCACTTGAAAAAACCAAAGAACAAATTAGAATAACTAAGAGATTACAAAGAATAAAAAGATTACTTAGTACTTTGAACAAATCAACCCAGGGTACATAATTGCCTAATTGTAATGGCCGCTCGAATGTTGCAAAAGGAATGGACTCAATTGGCGTTAAGCGTATATCCTTAATTGTTACTTTTGTTCCTTGTTTGTTTGCTAGTTCCATCTGATCTCCTAAAGAATAAATACTATCTGTAAAAAAGAGACGGCCTGTATACCAATAAAAGGGATAAAAAGAAAAAGAATACGTTTGATCAACTTCTTGACGAATCGTTAAATAATCGGCAAGTATCAGTTGAATTTTTTCATCCGTTAAATCGCCAGCATATTTTGTCTGAATCGTGGAATCGATGTTTTTCTGATAACCGTGCTCAACATTCATTTTTTGTGTGGAATAGCTTTGCCCATAGATAAATCCAGTCCAAAGAATCCCGCATAAAATAAGCAAACTGGCAATTATTCCACCAATCACTGTTTTATTTGTCATAATTTTTTTTAGTTCAAATTGAAATACGCTACCCATCAGTTTGTCCCCTCTCTAAAATAATGAAGGTATAAATCTTCTAAGGTTGGCACCACAAGTTGAGCATCTTTGCTAGGAGCTTCTTTAGAAATGATTCGTAATAAAATTTTATCGTCGATAAATTTTTGATTAGTGATTATATGTTTTTGCAATATTTCTGGTAGATGTTGCTTGTCGATTTGCAGTTCCCAAACATTATGTTCTATTTCTTTTAAAAGCTCAACAGTTGAGCCGCTATTTTCTAAAACACCATTTCTTAAAATCAAAATTTGGTCTGCGATATATTCAACATCTGACACAATATGAGTAGAGAGAATCACGATTTTTTTAGTCGAAAAGGAAGAAATCAAGTTTCGGAAACGAACTCGTTCTTTAGGGTCCAAACCAACTGTTGGTTCGTCTAATATTAAGATTTCAGGGTCGTTGATCATTGCTTGCGCAATCCCCAACCGTTGTTTCATACCACCAGAATAGGTGCGAATTTTTTTATTTTGAACTTCAGATAAACCAACCAGACTTAATAATTCATGACACCGCTTTTTAGCTAAAGATTTATTTAATCCTTTTAATGCTGCGATATACAACATAAATTTAAGACCAGAGAAATCTGGATAGTAACAAAAATCTTGTGGCAAAAAGCCTAGAATTGTTCGATAATCATCTGCTTGATCAACGATATTTTGATGATTAAATTTAATCTCTCCGCTTGTCGGGGTCATTAAACCGCACATAATTCGGAACAAAGTTGTTTTGCCTGATCCATTTGCCCCTAAAAGACCATAGACACCAGGTGTTAAGGAAAAAGAAATATTATCTAAAATTGGTTTGTTTTCATATTTTTTTGTTATATTCTCGATTCTTAGCTCCATTTTTTTAGTTCCTCCTTATTATTTTTGTATAGAAAATACAGTAATAGACAACTAGTTAAGAGAAAGGCGACAAACCAATAGACAAGTTCAATTTTGTAGATATTTAATAGATTAGTGAGAATAAGACTAGCACTACTCAAAATACCAGCAAACGACCAAAGGACGATTCGTTTCATGTTATTGCGCCAAAATGTAATGGTATAAAGTAATAAAATACAGACTAGATTATACGGAACTAATAAGTAAAGTAGGACATTAACTATAGGCAGTGCCATAGTCAATTTAGACAAAATCGCAATCATTAAAATCAATAGAAAATCAAAGAGTCCGAAAATTAATAACTTCATGAGTGTATGTTGTCGTAAATCAAATTTGAAGCTTTGTTCCAATTCCCACATTCCTGTTGTGAAGCTACGATATAATTCATCTAAGAAAAATAATGTAGAAAAAATAAAAATCAGCAAATAACTATTGATGATAGTTGCAAGTGAATAATGAGCTAAAATCTCAGAATAGTGTATCCCAATTGTGAGTAGCAATAAAAGAAATTGCATAATCCAGGTTTTGGGCGAGATAAAGCGAAATGTAGATCTTAGTAAGTTAAAATAAGGGCGTTCATTTTGAGCCTTTTGAGTGATGATTTTTTTACCGATAACGATAGTCTTTATGCGATTTTCTTCATCAGGTACAATGGTATAACTTTTTAGCTTGTCTGTGATTTTTTTAGTCATCTTCAAATTCCTTTCGATCAAGTACTTTTTCTAGCTTCTTTAATCCTTGGTTGATTCTTGATTGAGCTGTAGGGACACGGACATCAGTTATTTTAGCAATCTCTTTTACTTTAAAATCATAATAAAATTTTAAAATGATCGCTTCACGTTGATTTTCATTTAATTGATTTAAAGCATTTTGAATGAGCGAATCTTCTTCTTTTAAAAGCAAGGTAGTTTCACTTGTTGTTTTTGTTTCAAGTGGGCGATTGTAGTCTTCAAAAGGACATTCATCGAGCGATTTTTTAGTAAAATAATTTCTACAAGTATTCACGGCAATAGTAAAAAGATAATTGTAGAATTTACCAGTAAATTTATATTTATGAATATTTTCAATTAATTTTAAGAAAATATCTTGGGTTAAGTCAGCTGCGAGAATTCGGTTGCCAAAACAACATCTGACACAATAGGAAAAAATGGAGTCATAATACTGGTTTATCAAAAGTTCCCAAGCATCTGTATCCCCTTGTTTGATTTTTTTGATCAAAAAATAGTCTTTAATTACAATCACCTTCATTTCAATAAAAAATAACTATACTTAGATAAACAATTGTAACCTAAAAATCATTTAAAAAAGTGGAATTTTTTATTAAGGTAATTTTTTCATTTTTCCCCAAACAAATTTTTGAGAGGCAAAAAATGGCTTGATTAGTCGTTGAAATAAAAATGCTAGTAGTAAAGGAACTCCGATTCCAAGTGAAAAGCGCAAGAAACCCAGTTGGCTTTTAGTTAGTGTAATAGAGCTTGCAAAAAATAGATTAAACATTTCTATTGGAATCAGATGATAAAAATAAATAGTTTGCCCTAATTTTTGATAGTTTTGAGTGTTTTTTACAGAGCAATTTAAATTGATTACTACAGAAAATAAGGAAGCAGCCAATGGAATCAATGCTAGGAAAAAATTTTTATCTTTGCCTGGATTTTGATAGATAATAAAGCCTTCTAGTAAAAAGAATGCGAATGAGCAAAAGGCGATTTGTTTATTAAATCTATGAATAAAAGAATTTTTTTCAAGCGAATCATAGAGATAAAAACCTAGTAAAACAAAAATCAATCCATAAAACAAGCCATTTTTAGTTGTAATAAAAAGGGTGAAAAACCTGTAGTAAAAAGGTCCTATAGGCGTATTTTGTAAATAACCATAGTACGTTTCACCTAAACCGAATAAATAAAGAATCGTTGCTAGTATTAAGGCAAGTTTATAGTTAAATCGCTGCAGTAATTTGTTTGCTAAAAAAAGGGCTAATAATAGCGCTGGAAAATACCAAAGATGATAAAAAATACCAGCATAAAAAATACCTATCATTAACACAAAGGGGATTTGCCACCAACTTAAAGCGATTTGTTGTTGGATAAAATTTATACCGAACGGCAGATAGAGTAAGCTCAATAAGCAATATCTTTTTATAAAATGAAGGAGCCACTTCTGAGGAACTGTTGAGGTCAGAATCATTTTTTTTCTAAAGCAAAAGGAACTAATCACAAAGAAGAAAGGAACAGCAATTCGACAAAGAATACTTTTAATAAAAAAATGAAGAAGAGGTTGATTGGTTATTTGCCCGACATGAATTAAAACAACTAGAAGCGAGCAAACGAACTGAACTAAATCTAAAAAGCCATATCGGGAATGATTATTCATAAAAAATCCTTCTTTCATCTATTTAGCAGTAATAAACAATTCAGAAAGAAAAATCATTTAAATTTTGTAGAAAAATATTAATGAACCATCAAAATTAGTTAGCTCCGAGGGGCAAATTGATACACTTCATCATCGAATAACTCTTTTTTTTGTGATTTATTGTAATAAAAAAGATTTCTAAAAGTTGTTCTTTAGATTTTTATGAGTTGTCATTATTGAGGTAAGTAAAAAAATAATCGTGCTACAAGCAATTCTCATGTTTATCATGAAAAGAGCGTGTAGCACGATTATTTTTTTTTAAGTATAGTAACTAAACCACGTCAGAAAATAATTGAGGCAGGTAAGTTTTTCAGATACAGCTTAGTTAGTGAAGTTAGAAAACTTTTATAGTCTATGGAGATTTTAGTGATGAACATGTGCATACTGCTTTTTCATAACAATAAAAGAAGATAGTGTAGCAAGTGAAAGTGAAGCAGTAATCATTTTTTTCATAAAAACCATCCCTTTCATAGTTTAGTATTTATAGTAAAGTGCAAAAAGCACGACGTGGACGGTAGAATTCAATGAAGTCACCTAAAGAGTGGACAGATGTTAGCTGGGGACCAGATGTCCAAGATATCACAGGTCGAGGAAATTCTCCTAGAAATAGGGTATTTACAGCAGTACAAGTAACGAATGATGAACTTCATGTGACAGTAAGAACGTCAGCGTATCAAAAGATTGACGAATATACAATAAAAAAATAACATTTGTTCAAAAATTAGCTAACGCTGAGAAATGAATTAGAGGAAAAAAGTCGGTTGATATCAAGTGATTATCTTGAAATTTATTCATTAAATCTTATTTCTTGAGTAAGTTTAGGGAAATAGCTGATAATCCAGCTTTTTTCGCTGTTTGTTTTGATTTGAAAACTATGTTTAGCACGTGAAGAAAAATTTTAATAATACTATAAAACAATCAGAATTTCGGCAATTTCTAACATTTTAATCATTGCTAAGAGCGCAATAATCAAAATGTCGTCCAATTGCTCAATTCAAAGCGATTGTTTTATGACCTAGAATCTATAGTAGAGGATTCGATTACTGATAGTAGAAAATAAATAGCAAATTTTTTTCTTAAGGTAGACCAAAAAATATGCTTTTTTGAATATTTGAGATAATTATTTATTTTAATTTTAAAAATACTAGAAAATAAATAATAATTCCGTTCATTTTTTGTGGAATCTCGTTCTTTTCCTATTAAGTTTTAATACTTTTATCATCAAATTAGCTGAAATAAATTTTAAAAAATAACAAAAAACAATTTATTTTTATAGACATATAAAAATAAATGATATAAAATTATAATAATAGATATACTTTGGAAATCTATTTCAAGAAATAAAAATCACTTCTCTTGAACAAGTACAAGAGAATACTAGGAGGAACGAATGCCAACTCTAGGTATATTAACAGATGATGAATTATCAACACAAGAATTAGTCCATATTTTTCAAATGCAAGACTACCAATTAATTAATGTAAAAGAAAAGAAACAGTTCGACCAATTAGATGGACTAGTGATTAATTTAACAAAAGGTAATAATTTAACTAAAGTAATTGACTGGCTTCTATATTCGAAGAACAATCCTGCAATATTTGTATGGGTTGTTTCCAATGATCAACTTGGAAAAGAAGAAGAAAATATTTTATTGGAATTAGGTGCGAATGATGTCCTGCCTATTGCAGAAGATGTGAAAAAGACATCCTACATAATTAGAAATACTTTTGCTCGTGTGGACAAAATGAACGATAGTTGTTTTGAAAGAAGCAATCAAAGTGCTATTTTAAATGAGAAAAATCAAGCTGTTTTTGTAAATGGAGAAGAGAAATTATTGACAAGAACAGAATTTAATCTATTTAAAATATTATATGAGCACGCGGACATAACCGTTTCTTATGAAGAACTTTTGGAATTTATTTGGGGCGATTTAGATAATAATTGTAGTTTTCGTTTATCGAATATTATACATAATTTAAGAAGTAAAGTGGACAAAAGTGACCAATTTGAATTGAAAACGATTAGATCAAAAGGTTATATGCTGACACTGAAAAAAAGTTAAGACCAACCACTTTCTGTATTTTGAACTAACAGATAAACGAGAGTTAAAGCGTATAAAAGAAACGGATGATGGATAAAAACTATTGGGAATTTTTCAAATTTGAATGACCAAGTAGCTATATTATCTAACACTCGTTTCTTTTTTAGCAATTGAAGGATGGTAATCTATAGTTTCTAGTCCTGTTTACTCACCAAAAATCAATCAGCTGACTTTAAGGCAGTTGCAAAATTGATTTTACGAATTCTTCTTAAAATGATCCATTGAACAATGAGTGTACAAAGTAGTAAAATAATTATTGCGGTAGCAATACTTTTTAAAGAAAGATGGGGTAAGAATTGTTGGTTTTCGGTTGAGACGGTTGCAACGTAAAAGGTTAGGAATTTCCAGCCTAAAGGAAGTGAAATTAACCAGCCTACTAAGGTCAAAAAGAAATTTTCTAAAAATGATAGATTGAATAAGTCTTTTTGAGTAAATCCTAGGACTTTTAATGTTGCGAATTCAATATAGCGCTCTGAAAAAATCAATAAATGAGCATTTAACATAATCGTCATCCCTAAAACTAAAGCCGCAAAAATCAATAAGCTAACGATAAATAGAATTGAATCAAGCAAGGAGCTAGAATCTGCTCGTTGTTGTTTTTTTGAAACACTTGAAGCAACAAAGGGTTCGTCATTTATTTTACTGATGTTTTCATTCTCTTGAAGCATTAGTGCATTCGGCGTGAATGTTTGATTTACATTTTTCCATACCGTTTGGTTAGTAAAAAGACCTTGCGGAGCGGAAATAAGAGCTATTTTCTTGATGAAAATAGGAACGATAGTTTGTTCGAACTGTAAATAAATCGTATCTCCTTGACTTATTCCTAGTCGTTTCGCTAAGGCTTCAGCAATAATGACTTCGTTGTTTTTTAATTTTTCTACATTTAATGAATTTCCTGAATTGTCTTCAAATTGAAAGGAATCTCCTTTTGAAAAGGTCAATAGATTTGTTTGGAAAGAGCGATCTTTTAAAATTAAATCAACGGATTCTTGTTCTAACCATTGATGAGTGCCTTTTAGCTCGTCCGTTAATTGCTGTTTCTGTTGTTCGTTTAACGGTTGTTGAAAAGAGACTTTTTCTTGGTAATGATAGGTTTTACTAAAAACGTTATCGATGGAGTATTCTATTGAATCTTTTACACCAAAAGCTGCTAGCAATAAAATCATACAACCAATTGCGCCAAAAATTCCCAGTAGACATCTTTGGATATTTCGCTGCACATCACGCAATGTCCATTGAAGTGAGAACGGAAGTTTAGACCAGAAAAACAGTTTTTCTATGGAGGTTCTTCGAACTTTGATTGTTGTTTGGTTAGCTAAAATGACTGCAGGTTCTTGTTTTAGTAAAGAAAAAACAGGGCGCATAGTCACTAGGACACTGAGTAGAATTAAAATGGCTGCTAGTACGAATCCAGATGAATCTGAAGCAGTGAGCCAAGTTGGCAGTGAGTACATTTTTTTCATAAACCTAAGCAATGTTGGGGTCAAGAATACTGGACCTAAATAACAGCCAAGCAATGAACCTAAAGTAGTGGTACTGAAGCCGAAAAATAAGTAATGAGTTAAAATTTGACGACTTGATAAACCTTGCGCTTTAAAAGAGCCAAGAATCAGCTGTTGTTGTTTAATAAAACGACTCATCGTTGCTTCCATGCTGATAATAGTTAGTAGTAAGAATAATCCAGAAAATAAAAAGGCTAATCGTTTAATCTGAAGCGCTCTTTCTTTGAAAATCTTAAGTCCTGGAAACGAATCTTGAAAGGTGATTTCTTTTAAATTGCTCCCTAGAGTTCGATTCAGTTCATTTTCAAACCAAGTCTCATTTTGTAATTTCTTTGTTTTGACTAGCAAGTGTTCTGTGTAAAGCGGGACTGCGGTTAAAAAATCTTCTTCATTTAGATAGGCATAGCCATTCGTTTTATAGTTTGGAACGGGTTGATCCTGTGAAGCTGTAAAATAGACAAATTCTGGTTGCTTGACACTTCCCAAAATTTCAAAGGTTTGATCATTGAAAGTAAACGATTGACCTAAGTTTAATTTATTTGCGTGCATAAAATCGTCATCTAGCCAAATGCCTTTTTTTGTACTTAAAGCCTCTCCTTTAATCACCACGGGCTTACTGATTTTATTTTTAGTAAAAGAAAGTACTTTAAGTGTCGTATCATCATCAACAGAAACGCTTCCGATTAATCTTTTTTGACTATCCTTGATATCGTTCATCTTCTCCAGCTTTGTTCGCTCTTTTTCACTAAATGATTGTCCCGTTAGGATCACATCTGCTAAATTACTTTTCTTTTCAAATGCTTCAAAACTGCTCGTCATTTGTTCACTCATTTGAGTAATTCCAGTAAAGATAAAGAGACAAATAAAACTCATCAAAATAGTTGCAATAAATTGAGAACCATTTTTTATAAAATCTCGAAAGGTTTTTTTGATTAGCATTACCACTGTACCTCCTCAATTGTTAAAGGAGTTGGTTGTGTCGTGTTGTCAACGATTTTACCGTCTTTCAAACGGATTACACGATCGGCAATTTTAGCGATGGCAGCATTATGGGTAACTAAGAGAATCGTATGTCCATGAATATCGGTCATTTCTCTTAATAAGTGCAATACTTGTTTTCCTGTTTCACTATCCAATGCGCCTGTTGGTTCATCACATAGAATCAAACTAGGATTTTTACAAATAGCTCTAGCAATGGAAACCCGTTGTTGTTCTCCACCTGATAATTCTTGCGGAAAATTGCTTAAGCGATGCTGTAAATGGACTTTTTCTAAAATATCTGAGGCTTTAAAAGATTGTTTACTGATTCTTTCAGATAAGCGCACGTTTTCGTAAGCAGTAAGTGTTGGAATCAAATTATAAAATTGAAAGACGAATCCGATTTGATTTCTTCTATAGAGGGTTAATTGTCGCTTATTTAGTTGGTGAACGGCTTGTTGATTGACTAATAATTCTCCTGCTGAGGCGCTATCCATTCCACCTAGAATATTTAGTAACGTTGTTTTTCCAGAACCGCTGGGACCTAAAATCACGGTGAATTCACCTTTGTTAATAGAAAATGAAACATCATTTAAGGCTTTGATTCGATTATCACCAACTAGATAGTCCTTTTTTAAATTTTTTGCTTCGATATACATCAAATTCCTCCTTTTTGAACACTGTGTTGATTTATTTACTTTCATAGTTTAAGATAGTTTAGAAAAGGAGACAATAAACAATTTGATTGTAAATGTATACTTTTTAGACAGTAAATGACAAGAATGTTTAAAAAATAGACAATGATGATAAAAGTGTTGAAAAGGAGAAGCAAATGTCTAACAAAACAGATCGTACAAAAGAACACATTCAACAAGTTTTCTTTGCTTGGATGAAAGAAGTTGGTTTAAACAAAATAACGATTGCTGGATTAGCTAAACGGGCTAAAATCAATCGCGGAACTTTTTATCTTTATTACCCAGATAAATATGCTGTCTTACAAGAGGTTGAAGAAGAGATTTATTCTGAAGTAGAGGAATTGATGGAGAAACATTTTAGTGGGAAATTTCAATCAGAAAAAAGAATTGAAGTTGAGCAAGTGAACAAAGAATTTCATTATCTTTGCTATCAAATTATGCTCTTTTTCTATGAAAAAAGAGAGTTTCTATCTATTTTATTAGGTAGAAATGGAGATCCCTATTTTATTCAAAAGATTGAACATTTATATGTTGATTCAATTCAAAAAAAACGTGCTAGTGTGGATGAATATCAAATGGATCATCGGACGTACCACATGGAGTTTATTTTTTCGGGAATTATTGCTATTTTTAAAAGCTGGATCCAAAATGAGGCAAAGGAAACACCAGAAGAGATTTTAGAAATTTTGGTTAAATGTATGGAACAATCTCCGTTTGATTATATAGAAGAATGGAGTAATTAATGGCTCTTAGAGGAATACTGGAATGAAAAAGGGCCGTTTGTTGGATTGTAATTAGTGTTCAAATGAATGCATTTATCAAGAGATTGAAATGTTTAATTATGATTTTTTGTTTATTTTTAACTTGTTCCGTTTGCTTTTTATTCGGATAGGCTTGCGCTCTTTTTTGTTTTATTTTTTTTGTTCCAACAAGCATTTTCGTTTCTGGTGAAGTAAGTAATTTCGCTTGATATAATCCACCTGGTAATTGTTTGAAAATGACTTGTCCTTTGTCATTTGTTTTTCTGATTAAAGGTTTACCGTTTCTAATAAGTGGACGCTTACCATTTTTAGTATATAGCGCAACTTTTTTTCGACTGATTGGTTCACCAGTAGCACCTTTAAATTTTAAAACCAAGTCAATTTTTTGTTTTCTTAATTTAGCCGTATAGATACTTTTGACAAATAAATAGAAAAGTAGAAGTAAAAGCAAAATTAAACCGATTAAAAGGGTAATTCGTTGCATAAAACGATCATTATTACTTTTCGTGATTTTTTTGGCAATTTCTTGTGTATAAGGCACTCGATGCCCTGTGATTAGTAAACGATGGCTGTTGATCATATAGGGGGTACAAGTAATCAAAGTAGCCAAATCTTTATTTGGTTGAACCTTGAGTACCGATGTGTCGGAAGGTTCGACGACTTGGATTTTGTCGACTTCATACGCTAAGTGTTCTTTTAAGACCGTTAAAACAAAAATATCGCCTTTTTTTAGTTCATCTAAATCGGTAAATAATTTTCGTTCAGCCAAGCCTCTGTGTCCAGCAATCACCGTATGCGTATTTTCACCACCTGTTGGATAAGAGGTGCCATCTAAAACAGTTGCTCCGTTTTGTAGTAGATTTTCATTTGTGGTATCAAATAAGGGAATGGTCACCTTGATTTTAGGGATACTGATTGCACCAATTAGATGATTACGCATTTGTTGATCTTTACTGATTTCAGCTTCAGAGAGGTCGGTGAAAGGGTCTGCAGAAGAAACTAAGCCATTTTTGCTTAATTCTTGGTTTTTTTCGGTCATCTTTTTTTGCTGTTTTTCCAGCGTCTCTTGGTTTTTTTCACCCATATCTTTTTGGAAACGTTTAATCCGGTTTTGATCGATTAATCCATTGATTGCATCTACATAAAAAGGATAGCACATAACTAAAAGACCAAGTAAAAAGAGAAACAGGATAAGCAGCTGAGAAATTAATTTTTTGCCATTTGCTTTTTGTTTTTTTACTTGTCTTTTAGTCATAGTAAGCTCTCCTTTATTAGTAGATTTAAATGAATATTTTCGCTGGATTATCAGAACTTATGCAGCACACATTACGCATTATACGAGTTTTGATTTGATTGCTCAAATGTAAAGACTTTTGAACTGTTTTTAGACATTGGCACCATTTCTTCTAGTTTTAACAAATCAGAAACCAGCACCTGCTAATACGATAGCTCCAACTGCTAAGTAAGCATAAATGCCATTTCCACCAGTACTTGGTAAGAAACCTTTTTTTGTATTGGCAATTTTTACTGCTAAACTATAGGCACTTGTGCCTCTGTTTCCACCATTAGATAGGCATTTTCATCCGCATATTTTAAGCCTTGAACAAAGAATTTACCATCTAAACTCCTTTCTATAAAAATGAGAGGTTGGGACAAAAGCGGTTAGCTCCTTTTGCACCACCGTTTGTTCAATTTTAGAAAATAGTACAAAGTTGTTCTTTAATTTTGTCTTCCCCACTTAAAAACTTTTTTGGGGAAGTAACTAAGGTCGTTATATAGGCTTTATAAATTTTGTTCCCTGAATAACAAGTGTTATCTCTTAACAGTTTTGTAAGTAGCTTGTCAATCAATTTTTAATACAAATCTTATTTATAAAGAAAGAGAATAGTTTAGAGAGCGATGATATTTAAATGGAAAGTCATTTATACGCTAATGAAACAGATAGTCTGAATAAGTTTAATTTTTGGTGGTTTCATCTGTACAAATTTATGTAGGTAAGTGTTTCATGAGAAGATATTTCTAATTTATATTGCAGTGACTCTCTCATTAAATTATAATTTATTTATATATTTAACAATAAACAGAGAAAAAGGAAGAGGATGATTGAATGAAAGTTGGTATTCCCAAAGAAATTAAAAATGGTGAAAACCGTGTAGCATTACCAGCTGCTGGGGTTTTGGACTTAATTGCTAATGGTCATGAAGTGTTTGTTGAAAAAGGTGCAGGGTTAGGTTCTTCAATACGTGATGAAGAATATGCGGCTGTAGGGGCAGTGCTAGTCGATACTGCAGCAGAAGCTTGGGCACAAGAATTAGTTTTAAAAGTCAAAGAACCTTTAGCAGAAGAATACCAATTTTTAAGAGAAGATTTAGTTTTATTTACTTATCTTCATTTAGCTGCAAATAAGCCGCTTGTAGAAGCGTTATTAAAGAGTAAAGTAAAAACTATTGCCTATGAGAGTGTCCGAATAGAGGATAATTTTTTACCATTGTTGGCTCCGATGAGTGAAATTGCTGGTAGATTGGCGACACAGTTAGGTGCCCAATTTTTAGAAAAAATCCCTGAAGGAAAAGGTATTTTATTAGGAGGCGTCCCTGGGGTCAGAAAAGGAAAAGTAACGGTGATTGGTGCTGGAATCTCAGGAATGAATGCGGCAAGAGTCGCTTTAGGAATTGGCGCAGATGTGACGATTTTGGATGTAAATATTAAAAAGTTACAAGAGATTGACAATCAGTTTAATGGAGCAATTAAAACATTGATTTCTAATCAATTCAATATTCGTGAGGAATTAAAAGAAGCGGATTTAGTGATTGGTGCAGTGCTGATACCTGGTCATAAAGCACCGAGTGTGGTTACGGAGGAGATGGTGAAATTAATGCCTGAGCATTCTGTGATTATCGATATTGCTATTGATCAAGGGGGCATTTTTGAAACAATCGATCACGTAACGACGCACGAGAATCCTACTTATGTAAAACATGGCGTCATCCATTATGCGGTGGCTAATATGCCAGGAGCGGTTGCACAAACAGCGACTTTTGCTTTATCAAATGCAACATTACCTTATGTACTAGAATTAGCTAATAAAGGATTTGAAAAAGCAATCCATGAAAATACGGCTTTATTAGAAGGGGTAAATACTGTATCTGGTCAATTGGCTAATCAAGCGGTAGCTAGCGATTTGAATTTACCTTATTCACCAGTAAAAAATATTTAAGTTAGTTAAAATGGTTCTAAATCAATAAGTTATAATAATGAAAGTTGAAACGGGAGTGCTAAGATTTAAAAATTGGCACTTCTGTTTTAATTTTTGTTCACATAGAAATCCAGCGATTTGTTATACTTAAGCTAAATAGGTTTTTGTTAATTGGAAAATTGGGGGATTTTGACGATGAAAGAGATTTTGGTGCAGGCATCTGGTTTTTGTTTTATTATTTTTTTAGGCTATTTAATGAAAAGGATGGGCTTGTTAGGGAAAGCTGATGGCGGGGTTCTGGCGGTCATTATTGTGAATATTACCTTGCCAGCTACAGTGATTGTTACCTTAGCAACAGTTAATGTTTCGACAACGTTATTATTTTTAATGGCAATGGGGTTGCTTTTGAATACAGTGAATATCTTAATGGGCTACTTAACCAGCAAAAAGCATACCTTAGTTGAACGTAAATTTCAAATGTATGCGATGTCAGGATATAATATTGGGAATTTTAGCTTGCCATTTGTACAAGGTTTTTTTCCAATAGCGATTCCTTTTTTATTGATGTTTGATATTGGGAACAGCGTGATGTTAACGGGCGGAAGTACGTTATTAATCGATAAATTGGTTGACCAAGAAGACGAAACGACCATTAAAAAAATTATTACGACATTGTTTAAATCGGTTCCTTTTACTGTGTATGTAATTATGTTGGCTCTTCGAGTAATACAGGTTGACTTACCAGAATCTTTGGTAACAATTTTACACATTATCGCAAAAGCCAATGGTTTTTTATCGATGTTTATGATTGGCTTATATTTTGAAGTTCGGTTGCCGCGTAAAGCGCTTCATTTAGTTGGTAAAACGTTATTTTGGCGTTATGTTTGTGGTGGAGCAGCAGCTCTTATTTTTGCTTTTTTGATTCCTTTAGAGCCCTTAGTCAAAACGGTGCTAGTCTTACTTTGTGTGGCACCGATGCCGACGTTTTCTGTTATAAATAGTGTTAAAGCGGGAATGTCTGAAGAGGTTGTAGGATTTACTTCATCTTTAAGTATTTTGATTAGTTTGTTTTTGATGACTATTGTGATGATTCTGATGACTTAAAAATAGAAACTTGCGCACATACTTAGAGAGAGACTTGGAAAAAAGTCATAAGAAAGCAATGTGTGTTTTCTTATAAAAGGAAAAAGAGTAGGTTGGTTTATAACAAATTTTCAGAAGACAGAAGCAACTTTATCCTCTAAACTTAGCTAAGTAATGTTTGGAAACGATAATGTTTGGAAAAAATAAAAGGGTGGAACAAACAGTCCTTTATCTTTGGAAATCGAATGGGTTCCTCTTTTTTGTACCGATTTTAGAGAAAACAAAAAAAGAGGTTTGGACAAAAGCGGTTAGCTCCGAGAACCAAGTAGGTACGATGCATCATCGAATCACTAAGTTCTTCGTGATTTATCGCAATAAGAAGGAATTTCCGAAAATGACAAGAAACACGAAAGGATTCCTTTCGATGTTGAATGATTCCTACTCGGTGCTCTTCAAATTTTTGGTAACCGAGTAGGTATTGTGCAACATCAGCTCATTTCATTCACTGTGTTTTACAACAATTTCGGCTTATTTCCGAAGCCTTCAATTCTTAGAGCTTTAGCTCTTAGAAATTGTTGTGATCGAAGCGCAGCGTAGTAGCTGCTTTTGCACCACCGTTTATCAGGTCATAAAACAATCGCTTAGAATTGAGCAATTGGACGAACCAACAGTTATTGCGTTCTTTGCAATGAATGATGGTTAGGAAATTGCTGAGATTCTGATTGTTTTATGCCGTTTGTTCGGTTTTAAGAGATAAAACAAAAGTGTTCTTTACTTTTGTCTCACCCACTTTAAACATACTGAGAATGCTTGAAAAGCGGTTTTAGTTTTATTGCTATTTTTATTCTTGTGCATGAATTAAGCGAGAGGCGATAGCAAAGTCTCCTTCATAAGGAACATCGATGCCAGCGACTTTTTGATATAGGTCGGCCCCTTTTCCTGCTAGAACTATCGCATCATTAGCGCTACTGCTATTTAGGGCTGCACCAATTGCTTTAGTTCGATCAGTAATAATTGAAACAGGAATATCGCTTGTAATATATGCGGCGATTTCTTCGCAAATTTTTGCTGGCTCTTCATCTGCTGGATCATCAGTTGTTAAAATTGCGCTATCTGCTAATTCGGTCAACACTTTTCCAAAATCTTTTCTTCTAGAGACGGCTTTGTTTCCTGTACTGCCGATGACTACTAAAATACTGCCATTTGGATGTTCTTTTTTTACAAAAGTTAGCAGATTCTTTAGACTATCGTAATTATGAGCGTAGTCAACATAGATTTTCGCACCATTCGTATTTGTCAGCATCTCCATTCGTCCTGGGACAGTTGCTTCACTAACGCCAGCGAAACAGTCAGGAGCCGTCGCACCAACTAAAGAACAAGCAAGCATTGCGCTAAGAGCATTTCCTTTATTAAAATCGCCTGCTAAACGAAGCTGATAAGATCCGTTTAATTTAAGTGAATCTTCTTTGGCGGTTACAGAAAAAGCCAGCGAGTCAGTTGGGTTAACATTAAATGTATAGTTCACTTCAGGGGCTTCTTTTGAACCATAGACTAAAAATGGCACATGAGCGAATTCGGCGGTTTCTTTAAGTAAGTTGAAATAATCGGCATCATGGTTTAAAATCATAGTCTTGGAATATTTAATTAATTGACGTTTGCAATAAAAATAATCATCAAATGTCGGGTGTTCAATCGGGCTGATATGATCAGGTGTAATATTTAAAAAAATACCGACATCGAATTGTAGACCATACACACGATTTGTTTTATAGGCTTGTGAAGAAACCTCCATAATAAAGTGTGTCATATTATTGTGGACTGCTTCTGCCATCATTCGATAAAGATCGAGTGATTCTGGTGTGGTTAATTGTGATTTAAAAAAAGTTTCACCATCTAAAGTCGAGTTCATTGTTGAGAGCATAGCAGTTTTATGATTCGTCGTGTGATCTAAAATAAACTTGGTAAAGTAAGCGGCTGTTGTTTTTCCTTTGGTTCCTGTAAAACCAATCAATTTTAATTTGTTTTGTGGAAAATCATAAAAAGTCATACTGATGATGGCCATTGCTTTTTTGATATCAGTAACAATGATTCCTAATTTGGCTGGAACTTCGTAGGGTTGTTCAGCAACATAAATTTTTAGACCAGTAGCTAGGGCAGCATCTAAATAGTCAGCTTTAAAATTGATTCCTTTGCAGAAAAAAAGAGTCTGAGCATCTACTTCGCGAGAATCATAGGATAAAGTAGTCAATTCTTGGTTCTCAAAATCGCTTGGCAGGGTCAATGACCAGTTAGTTTCGGTCACAAATTCTTTTAAAAGCTTTTCTTTCAGTAAACAGTCACGAATTTTAGCGAGTGAAATAGTCATGAAAAGTCCTCCATTTATTTATCTATCAACGGCATAAGTCATTTTTTAGTAAGAGTGTTTAGAGTTTCATGATACAGTTTAACGCACAAAACATCAAGTTGCTGCTTATTTTTTTGTCTGGTGATTTTCTGGAAAAGTAAATCGTAAAAAAATAGAATTTAAAGTTTTTATTTAAAAAAAACGAAATGTTTATTAGTTGTTTCTTGTTTTTTTGTTATAGAAATGATTTATTTTTGAATAATTGGATTTGTGATTGAAAATTGCTTTTTTTTTGGATAAATCGTTTTCAAAATTAAATATATGAAGAAAGTGTAAAATCGTCACTTTATTAAAGAAAGTGATTGCATATACTTGATTTTACAATTAAAATATAGAAAGTATGTTTGAAGAAAGTTGGAGGAATAAATGATAAATCAACCAAATTCTGTAAACCAACCCAACTTGACCAATCAAGAAAAGATGGTCAAAGGTTCGGCTTGGATGACAGCTAGTAATATTATTTCTCGATTGTTAGGAGCAGTTTATATTATTCCATGGTATGCTTGGATGGGTGAGCATGGGAATGATGCAAATAGTTTATCTTCGATGGGATATACTGTTTATGCAATGTTCTTACTCATATCCACAGCTGGAATTCCTGCTGCAATCGCTAAACAAGTGTCACATTATAACTCAAAAAATGAATATAAGGTTAGTCGCCAACTTTTTTATAAAGCTCTTCAATTAATGGGGATTTTAGGAGCAGTTTCAGCCGTCATTATGTATCTTGCTTCCCCTGCACTAGCCAAATGGTCTGGTGGTGGAGAAGATCTGATTCCAACCATGCATTCGCTGAGTTTGGCTGTTTTGGTTTTTCCTTGTATGAGCGTAATTAGAGGCTATTTCCAGGGGAATCAGGACATGATGCCTTTTGCCCTTTCTCAAATTGTAGAACAAGTTGCTCGCGTTTTCTATATGCTATTAACGGCGTTTATCATCATGAAAGTCTGGAATGGTAGTTACGTAAGTGCGGTGACTCAATCGACACTGGCTGCTTTTATCGGAATGCTTGGTAGTTTTGTAGTCCTTATTTATTATCTAAGAAAACAAAAACCAATGTTTGATTATTTAGCAGAGCATAGTGTCGATGAACAAGAAGTTTCGACCAAAGAGTTGTTGCTGGAAACATTAAAAGAAGCCTTACCGTTTATCATTGTCGGCTCTGGTGTTACTGTGTTTAAGTTAGTGGATCAATTCACATTTTCAAGCTTTATGAGTTCATTTACGGATTATTCTGAAGCACAACTGCTTAATTTCTTTGCAGTATTTAATGCTAATCCAGATAAATTGACGATGGTTGTAATTGCGTTAGCGACCTCCATTTCAATTACAGGCTTGCCTTTGATTACAGAAACAATGACATTGAAAAAATATCGGGAATTGTCTAAGTTGATCAGTAATAATTTACAACTTTTTATGTTTGTGATTATGCCAGCAACTTTTGGGATGATTGTTCTTGCGAAACCTTTGAATACAATGTTTTATGCGCCATCTGATTTAGGTTCTGCGGTATTGATTGAAGCATGTTTTGCAGGATTATTTATGGGACTTTATATGCTGTCTTCTACAATGTTGATGGGGATGTATGAAAATAAAGCAGCCATTCGCTATTTTGTTATAGGTTTGATTGTTAAGTTATTAGTCCAATATCCGTCCATTCGTTTGTTCGAGGTTTATGGACCGTTGCTAGCTACAATGATTGGTTTTTCTGTGTCTTGTTTCTTGATTGTTAGAAAAATAAAGAGAGTTTCAGGATTTAACTTGAACTTAACGCTTCGAAGAGGCTTACTGATTTTCTTGATTACGATGGTCATGATGATTGTTGCTCTTCTAACGAGACAAGTACTTTATATTTTCCTTAGTCCAAATAGTAAAGTGCAATCATTCATTATCGTTTTACTAGTTGCGGCGGTAGGTGCGGCAGTTTATGGCTATCTAGTGTTGAAACTAAGATTAGCTGATAAATTAATCGGTAAAGGTGTGGCTAAATTCCGCACAAAATTTAAAATCAAATAAAATTGAATAATGATTGTTGAGCAAAAACTCAATGAATTTGAAAAGTGGTCGAATAGCCTTCTTCTTATCAAGAGAAGCTAAACCGACCACTTTTTTATAAAGGCAGGAGGGAATAATATGCGTTTGGATAAATTTCTTTCAGAAGTTGGCTTGGGAAGTCGTAAGGAAGTGAAACAACTCTTAAAAAAGAAAGTGATAACCGTTAATGGACAAGTGGTTAGTGATGGTAAAAAACAAGTGAATGAAATTACCGATAAAATCGCTTATCTTGAGGAGGAGTTAACCTATCAAGAGTTTTATTATTATCTATTAAATAAACCTCAAGGAGTGATTTCAGCAACCGAGGATAAAAGAGATGAGACGGTGATCGATTTATTAAGTGATCAAGATTTTCGGGAAGATTTATTTCCAGTAGGTCGGCTTGATAAAGATACAGAAGGACTGTTGTTGTTAACTAACGACGGGCAGTTAGCTCATCAACTGTTAGCACCTAAAAAACATGTCGATAAAGAGTATTACGCAATTATTGATGGCATCGTGACAGAAGAAGATTGTCAATTATTTAGGAAAGGTTTTGCTTTAAAAAGTGGTGAGACAGTAAAACCTAGTCAATTAACTATTGAAACTGTCGCTGAAGAAAAAAATCGCTCAATGATTCGCTTGGTTATACAAGAAGGTAAGTTTCATCAAGTAAAGCGAATGTTTGAAGCAGTCGATAAAAAAGTGACCTATTTAAAACGATTACGGATGGGAAGTTTATGGTTAGATGAGGCGTTAGCTTTAGGAGACTATCGCCCGTTAACGGAAACAGAATTGGAACAATTAAAAAACAATAAAAAATGAACAAATAATCATAGATAGTAGATGAAATCATACCAACAAGACCTAGCTATTGCTCTAGTATTTTAAGAGAAGCGGGGTCTTTTTTGGGGCTCAATGCATGCTTTTTAAAATAACGCCGAGAAAAAGAGAGTATTAATTGACTAAAACACTTCTTGGGCATAGACTTACATTGATAAGTGAAAAGGAGTGTTACCTATGAGTGCAATTGAAATCAATGGTTTAACAAAAAGGTATAAAAATACTATTGCAATCGACGACGTAAGCTTGTCTGTAGAAACTGGCGAGATTTATGGTTTTATTGGTCCGAATGGTGCAGGAAAGTCAACGACAATTAAATCGATGTTGAATTTTATTTATCCAGATCAAGGAACAGCTGAAATTTTGGGCTTAGATAGCGTTAAAGAAGCAAAAGCCATCCGAGAACGAACAGGCTATGTTTCTAGTGATGTACGCTTCTATCCTACTATGACAGCTTTAGAAGTCCTTTCTATTACAGCGCAATTTCACCATTTAGAAAATAGTCAAAAACAAATCGATTATTTTATTGATTTATTTGAAATTGACAAGAAGAAAAAAATGTCTGAATTATCTTTGGGAAACAAAAAGAAAATCGCTATTACAGCGGGAATGTTGCCAAGTCCAGAAGTACTAATTCTAGATGAGCCAACAAATGGGTTAGATCCGTTAATTCAGCATCGTTTTTTTGAAGAGCTAACGAAACGAAACCAAGCGGGTATGACGGTCTTTTTATCCAGTCATGATTTAAATGAAATTCAGCAACATGCGCATCGAGCAGCCTTTATTCGTGAAGGAAAAATTATTACTTTGCAAGATATTTCAAAAGAAAAAATGCGTGGCAAAGTGATTACCTTGATTGGAGACAATATTTCATTGGCTTTATTTGAGAAGTTAGGCGCAGCCATTTTGAAACATCAAGGAAATGAAACAAGACTCTTTTTCGAAGGGGATATTCAAAAAGTATTGCCTTTATTAGCAGATAAATCGATTGACGACTTTACAATTACTGATCCTGAATTGGAAGATCAATTTATGGCGTTATATGAAGGAGGTGCAGTAAAATGATCTTGACTAAAATTGAAAGCAAAGCATTAAGTAAAAGTTTGCTTATTTGGAGTGTTTTATTTGCACTAATTATTTTTGGTTTTAGCGCAGTGTATCCTCAAATGCACAATTCTGCAATGAAAGAGCTGTTGGATACAAAACTGGGTGGTTTTTCACCAGCGCTTTTAAAAACGTTTAATCTTAGTGTGAGTGGGGAATCTAGTTTTATGGTGGCAACAGGTTTCTTTGCGTACTATTTTCAATATTTATTTTTAGCCGCCGCTATTTATGCGATGATGATTGGAAGTCAAGCATTGATTAAAGAAGAAACAGATGGCACGATTGAATATTTATATGCCCAACCAATCACTCGGAAGGAAATTGTGACTGGAAAATTATTCGCTTCAATCATTATTTTAGTTGTTTTTTGGTTGATTACAGCACTAAGTTCTTTAGGGGCTACATTGGCCTTTAAACAAGCGGCAGATTCAAGTAAGGAAATCATTCAAAACATCGTTAAGATATTTTCACAAGAAGCGTTAATCATTTTCTTTTTCTTAGCGCTTGGTTTTCTATTGTCGACTCTTTTGAAGTCTAGTAAACAAAGTATGAGTCTTTCACTAGGAATTGTTTTTGCTTTTTATTTGATTGGTATTTTTTCTGATTTGAATGATTCATTCAGTTGGGCTAAAAATTTTTCTCCGATTCATATGGGAATCCCAAGTAAGTTGATTAGTGAAAATTTGTCGGTAATACAAATCATGTGTCTGATTCTTTGTAGTGTTGTTTTTTTAGTGGGTACGTATGTAATGTATCAAAGAAAAGATTTGAAGATATAGTTGCTAAAAGAAACTTAAAAATATAACAAGAAGTCCAAAGTAAATCAGGGCGTTTTACGCGGATTACTTTAGACTTCTTATTTATTCTAAGCGTTCTTGTTGTTCAAATCGTTTCATAAAGAAAGGAATTTCATGACTAAGTTCAGTAGGTAAGACGACATATTGTTTTTTACCAAGGATTTCACCAATCAAACTATGTAGATAAACGGCAGCACAAATGGCTGCTTCCTTATCTTGAAATTGAGCTAAAAAACCAGCAATCATGCCAGCTAATGTATCGCCCATACCGCCAGTTGCCATTGCAGGAGTTCCTACTGTGTTTTTATAAATTTCGGTATGTGTATAGATTTCGGTACGATGACTTTTAAGGACGATGTACGAGTTTAACTTACGTTGAGCCTGTTCATTTCTTTTTTTCGTTTGTTGTTCTATTTTTATACCGCTTAGACGCTCCCATTCCATTTGATGTGGGGTAAAAACAACTTGTTCTGCATAATTCAATAATCGTGAAGTTTCAGCGTACAAGGTGATAGCAGAACCATCTAAGATTAACCACTGATTTTGTTTTTGACTAGCAATCACTCGAGTTAATAACTCTCTACTTTGTTTTTCTAAACCTAAACCTGGTCCTATTAAAATGACATCTGCTGTTTTGAGTATTTCGTGTAGTTGTTTTTCATCTTGCCAATCAAGAACCATTGCTTCTGGTAAACGAGCATGGATTGAACTGTGGTTTTTAGTTGCAGTTACAATGGTAGTCAGACCTGCACCTGATCGAATGGTTGCTTCAGCACTCATAAGAATGGCACCACCCATTTGTTCGTTTCCGCCAATCAGCACGACACGGCCAAAGGTGCCTTTATGAGAATTTTCTGGTCGTTGTTTGATGATTTTTGCTAAACTATTGATGGTTATTTTTTTCATTTGTGTTCCTCTCTTTGATAGTTTCCTTTTTCATTATAAAGCTGTTTGATAAGAACCGCAAAAGAATCTTGAAAAATGAGTTTCTGGCTTTTTCTTTTCGCAAAATTAGTGGTAAGATGAGAGAGATAGAATAATGAATTGGAGTGACGAAGAAATGACGATTGATTGGCAAAAAGAGGTAGATGCACGCAAAGCTGATTTGTTGGAAGATCTACAAAATTTATTACGCATCAATAGTGAAAGAGATGACAGTCAAGCGGATGCTGAAAACCCATTTGGACCGGGACCACGTAAAGCATTAGAACATATGCTTGCTTATGGTGAACGTGATGGATTTACAGTTAAAAATGTAGATAACTATGCTGGACATATTGAATTTGGTTCAGGAGATGAAACTTTAGGGATTTTTGGACATATGGATGTCGTTCCAGCAGGGGATGGCTGGTCAACCGATCCTTATGAGCCTGTGATTAAGGACGATAAGATTTTTGCTCGTGGTTCTAGTGATGATAAAGGCCCTAGTGTGGCTGCGTATTATGCAATGAAAATTATTAAAGAGTTAGGATTGCCATTATCTAAAAAAGTTCGTTTTGTGGTAGGAAGCGATGAAGAGAGTGGTTGGGGCGATATGGATTATTATTTCCAACACGAACAAGCGCCTGATTTTGGTTTTTCTCCTGATGCAGAATTTCCAATTATCAATGGTGAAAAAGGAAATGTTTCGTTTGCTCCTCATTTTGTTGGAACAAACGAAGGCGATTATGTTTTAGAAGAATTTACTGCGGGCTTACGTGAAAATATGGTTCCAGGAACAGCGGTTGCAAGCATCACTGTTCCTTCAGCAGAAGTTGCTGAAAAAATGAAAGGTGCCTTTGACGTCTTTATTGATGAAGAACCGATTACTGGTGCGCTTGAAATCACTGATACGACGGTAACGATTCAAGTGACTGGAAAAGGTGCGCATGGGGCAAGTCCTCAGTCTGGAATCAACGCTGCAACATTCTTAGCAGTCTTTTTAGACAGCTATCCATTTGGTGGCGCAGCTAAAGAGTTTATACATGCAACGGCAACAAATGTTCATGAAGATTTTTATGGTGAAAAATCTGGTGTGGCGTTTGAAGATCCTAAAATGGGTCGATTAACAATGAATGCTGGGTTATTTGTTTTCAAAAACAATGCAATAGAAGGAAATTTTATCAATTTGAATTTCCGTTATCCAAAAGGAATCAGTGTTGCGGAAATTAAAGATGGTCTAGAAAATGTTTACGGCGCGCAAGGAGCAACAATCGTTCAAGGTGAAAGAAACCAAGAACCGCATTATGTTCCTGTGGATGATCCATTGGTTGCGACATTGCTAGAAGTTTATGAAGACCATACAGGACTTAAAGGTGCTGAAAAAATTATCGGTGGTGGAACGTATGGACGTTTACTAAAACGTGGGGTTGCCTATGGGGCAATGTTCCCAGGTTATATTGATACTATGCACCAAGCAAATGAATTTATGGCATTAGATGACTTGTTTAGAGCGACTGCTATTTATGCAGATGCTATTTACCGTTTGGCGAAGTAAGGAAAGAATTATAATATAAAAAGCAGAAAAAATAGATTAGTTTATTATAAATGCAACTACTCAATTCAGTTACTTTACTGAACAGTAGTTGCATTTTATAATGTATTCATTTTTAGTTTGGGACTAAAATAATATCAATTTGGCTTTAACTTATTTTTACGATACTTCTTCCAAGATGGGTACCGTTTTTAAGTAATGAAATTGTATTTGGGATTTCTTCAAAAGGAATTTCGTTAACTAATGTTGAGTTGGTTACATTCCATTCTTTTGATAGCTTGTCCCAAATTTCTAATCGATCGTCATACGAAATATTGACTGAATCAATACCCAATAAATCAACTCCTCTAAGAATAAATGGTAATACTGTTGAGTTGAGTTTTATTCCACCTACATTTCCACATAAAGAGACACTTCCTTGATAAAATACATATGGAAGTAAATTAGCGACTAAATCTCCACCGACTGTATCTAGAATATAATGGAAAGTTTGTTTGGATAAAGGCTTATTATCAAATTCAAAATCGGATAACAAGATAACTTCTGTAGCACCTAGATTTCGTGCGATATCTATTTGGTTTTCTTTTCTAACTAGGGCAATAATATTCTTGTATCCAATTTTAGATAAAATTTGTAACGCAATACTCCCAACCCCACCCGTAGCACCTGTAACTAATATAGAGTGATCTAAATTTTTATTTAGTCCATTTTTTTCTAAAGCTTGAATGGACAAAGCGGCTGTTAATCCAGCAGTACCATATATCATAGCGTCTTTTAGTGAAAAATTTGCAGGTAGTGGGATTACCCAAGAAGCTGGAACTCTTACATATTCGGAAAAACCTCCTGTATGAGTCACACCCGTTCCAAAACCAGTGACTAGTACAGACTGTCCGTTATGAAAATTTGAATCGGCTGATTCTACTACTTCTCCACTTAGATCTATTCCTGGAATCATTGGATACGTTCGAATAACGCCACCCTTATATTGAGTTGCTAACATATCTTTGTAGTTGATAGAGGAATAGCTAACTTTGATGAGCACTTCTCCTTTAGATAAAAAATCTTCATTAACTTGTTCAATTTTTGAATCTATTAGTCCATTACTTTCTCTAACAACAAACGCATTAAAATTTTTCATAAAATCATCCACCTTTCTGTTTTGAAATAGTTTTGTTACAAAAATGTTTTCAAACAAAATTTAACATGATATTATGATATTGTCAATAACTATTGGAGGTATAAAAAATGCTGAATGACTGTATGAATTTTTTACTAAGTGTTTCTCAACATAAAGTGTTTAAATATTATAGTAAGTTACTTCAAGAATATAACATTACTCCTGCTCAAGCTGGAATTTTAACTTGTTTGTGGGCTGAAGGTCAGTTAACACCTAAAGAAATTGGAAAAAGATTATGTTTAGAAGCTCCAACTATTTCAGGATTATTAGATAAAATGCAAAAACAAGGGTTGATAACTAGGGAAATTGATACTAATAATAGAAGAGTTGTTTTTGTCACAGCAACCGAAAAAGCAGATAATATGAAACCAAATATTGAGAAAGCCACAAAAAAAATGAATCAAGTAGTTCTTGATTCATTTTCGGAGGAAGAAGCTAGTCTTCTTAAGAAACTTCTAAATGGAATTATTAATAAAGAGTTGATTTAATAATTTGACAAATCAAAACATATAAAGATTAGAAGGAAATGGAACAAAAGTCAGAAAAAACTGATTTTTGTTCCATTTTTCTAGTTTAATGTCGCGAAAAAAGTAAGACAATACTTAATTAGTTCTATTAACATAAGATTTCATCTAATTGATCGATTCTAAGCAATTGTTTTATGACCTGAGTAAACTGTGACGCTAAAGTAGTTGTCTGGGCAATAAGTCGAAATTATTGTGATCAAAGCGTAGCGTAGTAGCTACTTTTGCACTATCTTTTGTCGGATTTTAAAAGATAAAATGAAAATATTTTTTACTTTTGTCTCACTCGACATCTACATTTTCTCTCTTAGTTTTCAACTAAATTTCCGAAAAATTCAAATGCCTCAATTGTTTCCAAATACTCTCTAACTTAATTTTACAATCAAATAATTATCAACAACTTTTACAAATCCTTTATTCGGATAACTAGGCATATCTTCAGCTATCGGAGCTAACTCTTTGTACTTTTTACCATTATTAATGAAACCAATTGGAATTCCTTCGCTTATAAAGAAATCAGCAACTCTTTGTGAATTTCCTATAATAAATCCAGTATCATAATTAAAAAATGAGCACCCAATCATTTCCCCTCTCTTTACATCTAAATATGAGAAATCAATGCCACCATAAGTTACAAGTTGGTACTCTTTAGTTGATGAGAGGTTTAAACTACTTAGTTCCTTTTCTATTGTATTAAGAACTTTCACCTCTTCTTGATAGATAATATTTGATGTCTGACCAAGGCGATAAGTAAATAAACCTTGAGAAGTACTTAAAATGATAGTTATTAGTAAAAGACCTTTCTTTACTATATTTGAGTCAATTTCATTAAAAGTTGCTATTGCAACAAAGAAAAGAGCAAAACAAATTGTAGGATAATAACTTCTCATAGGACCAGCCCATCCTAAAGTAAGGACTAAAAATCCAAGGCCTATAGATAGTACGATTAAAGTTAGGAATAGAGACAGTTTTCTTTGTAACGTATTTTTCTTGTTGAACAAAAAAGATAGAGCAAAAAAGCTTGAGTAAAGAGATGGAATCCATAAGAAAAATCTATTTTGAGTTGAAAAAAAGGTGCTTTTTATTAAGCTTATAGTCTCAGAAAGATATTGACTAAATGGAACTTTCATAAAGTAGAAATCAAAGCTGATATAACCAACATCAACAACATGAAATAGTTGGTGAACAATTTTATTAATCACTATATATAAAGTGAAAGAGATTAAAAGTACAAGAACATAAGGGATTGTTTTTTTGACAAATTCAAAAAAAGTTGTTTCTGAATTTGTTTTGAAATAAACGCTAATAATTGCAAGAATACAAAAAGAAACGAGTAAAGATTGATATACTGAAAAAGAGAAGAAAGAGCTAATTATAGCAATAAATAAAAAGAAAAACTTCTTCTTATCAGTGGTATCAGTAGCAATTTGAATAAGAATAATCGCTAGTATTTGGAAAATTACCGCAATCTGAACTTCTATACTTTGTAAAATAAAATTAGTTTGCTCTATAATTGTCGGAGTAGTGATTGCTATTAAAGAACTTACAAAGAATATAGATTTTGAGGAGACTTTTTTTGTTCGCCAAACCAAGTAACAGAGTAAAATTATACTAAAGGAAAAAAGTAGATAAGTAAGTGTATTTACAAAAACTGGATAAATATTTGTTCCGTAGGGAAGTATTCTTTTTAAAAAAACTAAACCATAACGGTTGAGTGATAGCCACCACGTTAATGTACCCTCTGGCTCAGCAATCATTCTCTCAGTATCGATACCAATGCTATAATAGCGCAATTTGGGTGAGTAAGTTAAGAATGTACAGAATAAGCAAAAGAATACTAATGGAAGTTCATTTCGTAAAAAAGTAATAAAATTTGTTGAATCTTTTTTTAAAGTGTTCATTTGATCTCCTTTTATTAAAAATTTGTAATTGAAAGAAAAATATAAACGACCAATGAACCTAAACAAATTATATTTTTGGAACAATGATGATCAGTACTAAAGTCAAAATAAACGTTATAAAATATCTGTTCACAGTGTTTTAGAAAATATAAATTTTGGTCAACCGTTTGTTAGGTTTTAGAAGATAAAATAAAAGTGCTTTTTACTTTTGTACTATCCACTTGCCAAAGTCATATTATTTCAAGATTTTTCTCTACAAATACTATAGCATAATTCGCCGATTTAATAAGTCTTTTTTTATTAAATAAAGTTAGTTTTTTAGGGGCGAAAAATTAATTTTGGGAAAGTGAATAAGCTATCGCTATATTTCAATTTTTTTTTTAAAGCAAAAAAATATAAACATTAACTGTTTCTGAATCATTAGCGATTAGTTTTTATGGTATAGCATAATCTTGTTGTTTAGTTAATAATATTTTTTATTTGTATTAAACTATAATTTATAGTAATATAAATTATAGTTTAATCTGTTATTTCAATAAAATCGAAAAATTTTTTTTAAAATAATTAATTAGCAGTATAAATTGATTTGAATAAATTTAATGGAGGGATAATGATGAATTTAAGTAACTCTTTTGAAATATCTGCCAAAGAAGCACCAGAATATCAAACGTTTTTTTCTCAGCTAGTTCAAAATTGGGGAAATATTAGCTCTTTGGAAGAAAAAACAAAGCATTGAGCTTATCTTGGGATTCTTTCAGCAACAGGAAAAACAAGTGGAATTGCTTTTCACGTTATGTTAGCAAAAAAATCTGGTGCGACTAAAGAAGAAGTAATCAGTGCAGTTCTTCTAGGGTTTCCTGCTGTTGGAAATGTAGTGATGAACGCATTGCCATTTGCTGTTGATGCATATGAAAATAATTGAATGACAGAAGCATCCGAAATGTTTAACTTTGATCATCAAATAGAGCGATGTATCATCGAATGACTGAATGTTGCGTAATTTATCGTAAAAAAAGGCGTTTTCGAAGGATTCAAAAGGTTGATGGATACTGATTTCACGGCTATTTTTTCAGCTCGATTCTACTAAATTTAATCTTATAATAAAATGTTTTAAAAGCGAAGGTGAATTCAATGATTAAAGAGAACAAAACAATTACGCTACTGTTGGAAGAGAATAATTTTAATGGATTAACGAACTATCTTGTAGAAAATTCAAACTTACCAGGAAGAAGGGTCAATTTAAGTTTGATTTCAACTGTGGCAGATTTTTTTGCATCGAATAGTACTGTTTATAAATCATGGTATAGGATACTGGAAAACTGGTTTGATACCAAAGTAGATGGAAATAGTTCAGAGACCATACTTGTTTTAACTGCATTGGAATCATTTGGCGCCACGTATATACACAGTGAAGAAATAGAACAAAAAGCAATAGAAAAAAAACTGATAGCTTCGCTAAATGATAATCGGTGGCGTGTCAGAGAAATAGTAACAGAAAGTTATAAACGAATCGGGTTATCATCCTATACAAAACTGATTAATTTATTTGAATGGATATTGTCTAATAAGCCTACGCCTTTAGAAATTAGAGGGATATTAGCAACTGTAGCACATCCAGAGCTACTAGTTTCAAAAGAGCAACTGAATTTTTCTCAGAAAATATTGGCGCAATCGTTTAACTATTATATATCTTTCGATGCGTCTAGATTTACGAAAGAAGATAAAGTAGTTCTAAAAAAAGGATTGGCTTTTGCACCAAGTGTAATTGTAAGTAAAAATCCTACTGTTGGCTTTCCTTTTTTTGAACGCTTAATTCGAGAAAATGGTAAGGAGATTCATACAATAATAAAAGAAAATTTAAAGAAAAAACGGTTAGAGAAGTTTTACCCTAGTGAAGTTGAAAACCTTTTATTGCTGTTAACAAAATAGTTAGCTAAATTTAATGGCTCAAAGAGTTGCTAAAGTTCCTTTAAGTTGTTTTGATAGTTGATTTAGGAGGATATTGTAAGCCAATAATAGACGTTCAAATCTGTTTTTTTCCTTTGCAAAGAGTGTAATAACTGTAGTTTCGCGCAATTAGTCGATTTTAGCTGTTATTCGATATCTACTCGATTGACAAAAATTTGAAGATCCACAAATAGAAATCCTTCGGCGTCCATAATAAATTTTTTTGATTTTCCAGTTATTTTCGGAAATTTCTTCTTAGTTGCGCTAAAAGGTGAATATAACTATTTCATAAAAAATGGAGGAATCAACAGATGAAAAGTTATGATAATTATTTTTTACCAACCAACAACATGGATGAATCGATAGAATTTTACAAAAAAATTGGATTGAAAGAAAAGTTCAATTTTATATCATGCGGTATGGTTGCCTTTTCTGTTGGTGATGAAGAACCAGCAATTATATTGAAAGACATAAAAAAATTTCCAGAGCAGAAGCCGACTATTTGGTTTGTTGTTGAAGATACGCAAAAAGAATACAAACGGCTTAAAGAAGCAGGCGTTACATTTTTATCAAAGCCTTTTCAAATTGGAACAGGAGTATCAGTAGAATTTAAAGATACATTTGGTAATATATTAGGAATGACTGATTATACAGTAAAGGAGGATAATAAAAATTAATGATGAAGAGAAATCTTAATCAAAATAGTTGATTATTTTTATTATCTAATTGAAAAAAATAGCTAATCTTATGTCTATTTTGCTAAATTATAGAGAGATAAGTATAATATAAGATTATTTTAATCAACCTCAATCTTTGTGAAAAAATTATTTAATTACTGTTGAAAAGTGTTTCTCGTTATAGTATATTGAACGTGGTAAAGAGATAAGGGGGAGAATTATGAACAAGAATTTTGTGAAAAAGATTACTATTTGTTTGATGTCAACACTACTATTGAGTGCTTGTGGAGCAGATAAAAAAGCGACAAGTGATTCAACAGGGAAAACGAAAGAAACAAAAGAAAGTACAGAAGCAGTGACTGGGGCCTCTCAATTTGAGTATGCAAACCCAAGTGAAATGAAAGATGAATACGATATTATCATCGTAGGTGCTGGTGGAGCTGGAATGGCTGCGGCGCTTTCTGCCAAAGAAGCGGGTAAAAATCCTGTAATTTTAGAAAAATTACCTGTTGCTGGTGGAAATACGTTGAAATCTTCTGGAGGAATGAACGCTTCTGAAACCAAATTCCAAAAAGAACAAGGAATTGAAGACAGCAATGATCAATTCTTTGATGATACTTTAAAAGGCGGTAAAGGAACAAACAATCAAGAGTTATTAAGATATTTAGTAGATAATTCTGCTTCTGCTATTGATTGGTTAGATTCAATGGGCATCACGTTGAATAATATTAGTTATAGTGGTGGAGCTAGTGTAAAAAGAATTCACCGTCCAGCAGATGGTTCGGCTGTAGGAACTTATTTGGTAGATGGTTTAATGCGTAATATTCAAGAACAATCTATTCCGTTATTTGTTAATTCTGATGTAACTGAGATCAATGAAAAAGATGGTAAAGTTACTGGCGTTGAAGTAATGGTTGACGGGAAGAAAAAAGAAATCAAAGGTGATGCAGTAGTTGTAACGACTGGTGGTTTTGGTTCGAATCAAGAAATGATTACTGAGTATCGTCCTGATTTAAAAGGATATGTTAGTACGACTTCTGAAGGTAGTACAGGTGATGGCATCAAGATGATTGAAAAACTTGGTGGCGCGACAGTTGATATGGATCAAATTCAAGTGCATCCAACGGTTGTTCAAGATTCTGGTATGTTAATCAGTGAAACAGTTCGTGGAGAAGGCGCAATTCTTGTAAATCAACAAGGAAAACGTTTTGTTAATGAATTAGAAACACGTGATAATGTTTCAGCAGCTGAAACTGCGTTACCTGAAAAATATGCGTATTTAATTTTTGATGATGCGTTAGCTAAACGTGCAAAACAAGTTGAATATTATGAAGAACAAGGTGTTGTTGTAAAAGCTGATACAATTGAAGAATTAGCGAAGAAAATCGATATGACACCAGAAACATTGAAAGAAACATTAGATACATGGAATAAAAATGTAAAAGACAAAAAAGATAATGAATTTGGTCGTGAAACAGCAATGGATTATGACCTAACTACTGGTCCTTACTATGCAATTAAAATCGCACCAGGAATCCACCATACAATGGGTGGCGTTAAAATCAATACAGATACACAAGTTCTAAAAGAAGACGGTAGCACAATCCCTGGATTATATGCAGCAGGTGAAGTAACTGGTGGAATCCACGGTCAAAACCGTATTGGCGGAAATGCTGTAGCAGATATTATGGTCTTTGGTCGTCAAGCAGGAGAACAATCGTCTAAATTTGTAGAGAAAAAATAAATAGTCGATTTTGTTTAGTGTGCGGAATGTTTGAATAAAATAATGAATTAAAAATAGTAGCCTTTACCACTGATAAAGTGGTAGGCTACTATTTTTTTGTATCTATTAAGAATGAACTTCATTCTAGATTAATGAAGCATAAAGATTGTGCAATTATAAGACTTTGATTAACATCAAAAAAGATGTTCGTGCTATTTTTTGATTGCGTTTACAAAGTTGCAATCTTTTATTGCAGAAACATCTACTAACGAACGGTAAAATTGAATCGTATAATAAAACCAGATAAGGGGAGAATGATTATGAAAGATCGGACAGCGCAAATTTTTATCCGTTTTATTCACTCAAACTATCCACTAACACTTAGCGAGTTGGGAGCCGAATTCAATATTAGCGACCGAACACTTCGTAATGAAATTAAAACGATCAATGAGTGGCTTTTAGCAAACGAATTATCAGAACTTCAAACGATTCGAAATCGTGGAATGACCTTAGCAGTTAATGAAGTAGAAAAAAAGCAATTACTTCAACTACTTATTGAGCGTAGTGATCCTGATTATCTAAGTAGGGAAGAACGGATTTTTGACTTGATTTTATCTTTCGCTTTAGCTGAAGAAAAAATATGGTTATATCAAAAAGAAGCAAGTTATCAGATTTCCAAAAGTACGATGGATGAGGATATGCGCAGGGTTAGAATTATTTTAGCTGAATATGGTATTGAGGTGTTGAGTATTCCGAAACAAGGAATTGTTTTAAAAGGAACTGAACGAGTAATTCGAACCATGATTTATGATGTGATTAACAAATCAATCGGACTTTTAAATGATTGGGGAAACAATGTAGATGATGGTAATCAAATGGAAAAGCTATTATTTACGTATCTTCCCAAAGAAATTTTCCAACGAATTGATAGCGTATACAATCAATCGGTCTCAACAAGAGAAGATATTTATCGCAATCAATTAGTATTATTCACAGCTGTGTGGTTAGGTCGTTATTTAAGGCAGAATATTATTGCAGAAACGACATTTCATGCGAATCATCATGAAACTGTTCAAAGTGAAATTCGGACGTTTGTTGTTGATTTATGCAGTGAGTTAGCCTTAGCTCCTTCTGCTACAGAATTGAACTATTTAGTTTTTATGTTGGGAACGTTTAATAATCGAACAAGAAGTCACTCAATTGAATGGGTTCAAGCACAATTAGTAGCGATTCAAATGATTCAACATGTGGAAAAAGAAACCAAAATTCCTTTTTCGAGAAAAGAAGAAGCTTTACACGAAGGGCTTTACAAGCATTTACTAGGATTGATGAATCGAATGAAGGGAGATATCCAAATTATCAATCCTTTAAAGGAAAATGTAAAACAGACTTATGGCGCTATTTACTTGGCAGTTGAACGTTTTTCACCCGTTATTGAATGTATTTCGAAAAAAGAGCTGATTGAAGATGAAATTGCCTTTTTAACGATTCATTTTTCGACCTCTGTTAGCGAGATGAAGCAGGAGTATAGCTATGTTTATAAAGCTGTTGTTGTATGTAACCATGGATTAGCAACGGGGAAACTATTAGCTGAAAACTTGAAAGAACAATTTCCGGTTGAGATTATTGCCGTTCTTAGTTCAGGTGAGTTATCTATTATTGATAAATTAGATATCGATCTTATCTTTTCAACGCTCCCCATTGAATACCAAACGAAGCCTGTACTAGTTTTAGAGCCAATCATCAAAGAAGTCAACAAGAAAAATATCCAAGCATTTTTAGAAGATTATGCTCAATTGAAGCGTTTAGTCAATCAGTCTAACGAAGCCACTCTTTTTTTTCATAGGGTTTTGAAAATTATTGAAGAAAGTGGTGGAAATGTCACAAACGATATTTATCAAAGTGTTGAGCAATTATTTGATGAACGTCAATTAAAAATAAATACGAAGGAGATTCAACCTATGTTAAAAGATATTTTAAAAGCTAGTGACATTTTGTTGAATGAAACATGTACCGATTGGCAAGAAGCGATCCGAGAAGTTTCTGTACCATTGCTAAAAGAGCAAATCATCGAACCAGGTTATGTTGAAGCCATGATTGCCTCAGTTAAAGAATTTGGGCCATATATTGTGATTGGCAAACATTTGGCACTAGCACACGCGAGACCAGAAGATGGGGTAAATAAATTAGGGATTAGTGTCGCCACTTTTGCTGAACCTGTTTCATTTGGAAATACAACGAATGATCCGGTAAAAATCATTTTTTGTTTGGCGGCAGTAGATTCTTATTCACATTTAAATATTATGAAAAGTCTCATCAATTTGATTAATGATGAAGAAAAAATTGAGCGTTTAGCTGAATGTTTATCAGTACAAGAATTTCAAACCATTTTATACGAGTAAGAAAAATAAAAAATAGATAGGAGCAAGGAAAATGAAAAAATTGAATATTTTATTTGTATGTGGCGCAGGACTAGGTAGTAGTTTTGCCGCTCAAATGGCAACTGAGGATGTCTTGAATTTAAAAGGAGTGGAAGCGAAATTAGAGCATACGGACATTTCTTCGGCAGTTTCGATGCAACCTGATATCATTATCACTGCACAAAATTTTGAGAAGCAATTTGAAAAATTTACGATTGATGAAGAAAAAACAGCGATTATCTACTTAAAAAATATTGTTTCCAAAGTAGAAATCGATGAAAAATTAACACCAGTTTTAAAAGCAAAAGGAGCATTGGTATAAAAATCAGTAAAAAATAACTTATCAACTAGGAGGACAAAAGAATGGGTGTCGTGAATTTTATTATTGATAATATTTTGACGCAAGCATCAATCACAATCAGTTTGATTGCAATGTTAGGGTTGATTCTACAAAAGAAATCCGTTGGACAAGTGTTATCAGGGTCATTAAAAACATTATTAGGGTTTCAAGTGTTAAGTGCAGGTTCTGGCATTATTGTTGGTAGTTTAACTTATTTTGGGCAAATTTTTACAGAAGGATTTAAAATGCAAGGAATCATTCCGTCAATTGAAGCAATCAATGGTCAAGCGATGAATGAACTTGGATTGGGACGAGATATCGCGCTGACCTTTTTAGCCATTTTTATCGTTAATATTTTGATTGCTCGTTTTACCAAATGGAAATATATTTTCTTGACTGGTCAAGCGATTCTATGGATGGCAACGATGACAACCGTCTTTGGTTTTTTTGCAGGATTGAGAGGCTTCACTTTGATTTTGGTTGGTGGGATTATTGGCGGGATTTTTGCAGTAGCGATGCCAGCAATTGCTCAACCAATTATTCGAAAAGTAACGGATTCCAATGATATTGCTCTGGGGCATTTTTGTACAATCGGTTACTTATTTGAAGCAGGTGTAGCATGGGTTTTTGGTGAACGCGGAGAAAATAAAAAATCAGTGGAAGACTTAAAATTACCCAAAGCATTTGAATTTCTGCAAGATACGTATCTATCAGTGATGGTGGTCATGGTTCCTCTTTATATTATTACCGCACTTTTTGCAGGCGAATCATTTGGAAGTACATTATCTGGAAATCAAAACTATATTATGTATGCATTTATTCAAGCGATTCAATTTGTTGTTGGTGTGTATGTCTTATTAGCAGGAGTGCGACTATTATTAGGAGAAATTGTGCCAGCTTTCCGAGGAATCGCGATGAAACTAGTACCCAATGCAATTCCGGCCTTGGACTGTCCAGTCTTTTTCCCGTATAGTCCGAATGCGGTAATACTTGGTTTTATAACAACAACAATCGGGACAATTATTGCGATGTTTGTCTTACCAACTTTTGGTTTGGCGATGATTTTACCAGGAATGCTGACCAATTTCTTTGCTGGTGGTACGGCTGGGATATTTGGGAATGCTGTAGGTGGTAGACGAGGGGCGATTATTGGCGGCATTGCGCACGGCTTTTTTATTACATTGCTTCCCGCGTTGTTAGTCACTATTTTTAATAGTATGGGCTTTGTAAATGCGACGGCGACGGATGTTGATACAGTAGTAGTTGCGTTAATTTATGCGTGGATTATTAGTCCGATTTTAAAAGCATTTTAAAGCGAAGGAGGAAATCATATGTTTGATTTATTTAAAAAGAAAAAAAGTAGTCCGAAAGAAGAAATTGCAGAGAAATCATTAAGCGAAGCAGAAAAAAATGAACTACGCGCCTCCATTGAACAATTAACAATTCAAATACGTGAATTAGAACCAGCAGATGAAGCAACACATTCTTCTTTAGCTGAGAAATATGAGGAATTAGGACTATTATATAGTGAATTGAATGAAGAAAATCCAGCGATTGATGCGTTAGAAAAAAGTCTTTCATACAAAAATAGTATCGGTAAAGGCTATAAAAAATTGATGCATTTGTACAATCAAAAAAGAGCGGCTGCTGCTAAAGCAGGGGATGGTGAAGCGATTGATCTTTGGATGAGTAAAATGGATGAAATGCGGCAAATTGCCAAAAAAGTAACAATCAGTGGTCAGTAAAATAATAAGTGGAGGGAACATAGATGTATACAACTTTAAAAGACGTGACAAAAACAGCAAGTGAATTGAATTTTACGGTAGGAGCTTTTAACACCCATAACTTGGAGATGTTACCAGAGATGCTGGCTGCAGCGAAAGAAATGGGCGCGCCAATCATCATTCAAACAAGTGTGGATACAGCTAAATATATTGGGTATCATGTATTAGTTTCTGTCGTTAAAACGATTGCGGATACTGAAATGGTTGATGCTGTTTTACATTTAGATCATGCGAGAAATTTTGATGATATTAAAGAAGCGATTGACAGCGGATATACTTCAGTTATGTATGACGGATCTCATTTACCCTTCAAAGAAAATATTTTAAAAACAAGAGCAGTTGTCGAGTACGCACATAAGCATGGTGTTTCGGTCGAAGGAGAGTTAGGAACAATCGGTGGGACAGAAGAAGGAATCCATGTAGCGGAAAATGATAAAGTATATACGAAACCAGAGGATGCCGTTATTTTTGTTAAGGAAACAGGTGTCGATGCTCTAGCGATTGCGATTGGAACCAATCATGGTCAATTTAAATCAAAAACAGACGTCAATATTCCGTTGCTAAAAGAAATTCACTCAGTTGTTGATATTCCACTGGTAATCCATGGGGGAACCGGGGTAAAAGAAGAAGATTATCCTGAGTTAATCAATAATGGTATTCGTAAATTTAATGTTGGAACAGAATTGTTAGTCAACTGGACTGAAGCCGCGAAAGCAAGTTTTGGTGAAACAACAGTCAATCAATCGTTACGCTATAATGTGATTCCAGCAAATGAACGCTGTAAAGAGATTGTTAAACACAAAATTGGATTGTTTATGAATACTACTAGCCCTGTTAGGATTGACTAACAAATGAAAAAATACTTGATTTTATTAGCGGGGAGTCCGGCAACAGGAAAAACTTTTTTGATTCAACAATTAAAAAAAGAACTGCCTGACTTGTTTTTAATTACGCCAGATGAAGGGAAAGAAATTTTTGCCGATTCTGTAGGATTTGATTCCTTAGCCGCAAAAGCCCAACTTGAAAAACGCGTCTGGCGCTTTTATTACAGTGTATTAGCATTATATATGGAGGCGGGCAAACGAGTAATTGTCTCAGAATATCCTTTTAGTGAGAAGCAAAAAGCTAAACTTGAAGAATTAGTAAATCAATATAAGTACGAACCGATTACCATTCGTTTAGTCGCAAATTTTGAAGTTTTATGGAAACGACGAAAAAAAAGAGATATTGAGCCAGATAGACACTTGAGTCATATTATGCAACAGTATCATTTTGGGGATCAATTAGATGATCGAAGCCAAGCGACAAATTTAATTACTAAAGAAAGTTTTAAAGAAATTATTGAAGCCAGACAATATAACTCTTTCCAGTTAGGAGAGCTGTATGAAGTGGATGTCACTGATTTTGCTAAAGTTGATTATTCAACGATGATTGAAGCATTGCGAAGAAAAGTTACTGGTTACTAGAATGTTTATTACGTTGAAACAGAAGAGTATTTTAGAAACTAGAATTTTTTGACTAGTTTTAGTGAAAAATAGCTCTAAAGCGAAAAATATCCTGTTTAGGGATGTTTTTTGCTTTAGAGTATAAAAGAATCAATTTTTTCGGGTAGGATTTATTTTTTATTCACGTCTTTCCAAACTACTTCGGTCGCTGAATACGCTTGATCAAATTCTTTTTGATTGTCGGCTATTAGCGCTCGCATTTCTTTTATTGTTAAAGTACCCATGATCTTTTCGATAGAATTAAGGCCCGTTTTTCTATCAAATTTAACCAACATTTGAGTATCTTTAGGGATTTCAAGTGTATTTCTTGGAACATCGAATACACCAATGTAAGCAGAATTACCATCAATAGTGATATCGAATTTTGATCCTCTAAAAGTAGCGACAGGAATATTTCTATTCGGTAAAAACATAGGATATTTTATATCGTGCGCTTGAAACGTGTACCCATCTTTTTCTAAGTAATTATTAGCTTCGGTATGTTCCCAACTAGATAATTGTTTATTCTTTGGGAAGATTTCGGCAAACCAATAGATATTATAGATGATGAATAACGTTACAATAGTAATACCGATTATTTTTAGTAGTTGATATCTTTTTAGTGTTTTCCTTTCTTTAATAATTGTTTCCATGACGATAGGCTCCTCTCTGATCAGCTGATCCAAAGATAAATCATATAAATCACTCAAATAAATCAGTTTTTCGATATCGGGAAATGTTCGTCCTGTTTCCCAACTAGAAATAGTCGTTCTAGAAACATGTAGTTTTTCAGCAACTTCCTCTTGCGTTAATTTTTGAGCCATTCGATGACTTTTTAATTTTGAACCAATTTCCATAATGACCTCCTTTATAAAATTGTATTAGATAAGCGGAATATTCTACAGCTACAAATTGTAACATACGCAAATGTGCTAAAACTACACTTTTTTTATCAAGTGAAAGAGTTTTTTTATTTTCTATTAATAAAAAAATTGAGAACGAAATATAACATTGATTTATCATTTAAAATCTTCTTTTTACACTTTCTTCATTTTTTTTTGGTATGATAAATATATCTTAAAAAAGTGAGGGAAAGTATGAGCGAATCACAAGTAACAAAACAAGCAATTGCTGCTGCACTAGTTGAATTATGTAACACCAAAATTTATAGCAAAATTAGTGTTCAAGATATTACTAAAGAAGTTGGTTTAAATCGACAAACATTTTATTATCATTTTACAGATAAAGAGGATCTTTTACGTTGGATTTATTTGAATGATGCGTTGATCTATTTAAACGATCCAATCCTAAGTATTGATAACTGGGAAGAGCAGACATTGAAGATGCTGAAAGTTATGAAAGAAAAAGGAGATTTTTACTATAATACAGTAAATTCAGATTCCAATGTATTGAGGAAATGTTTTTCAAAAATCACGAAAGCCTTATTTATTCAATTATTTGAGCAGATGGACAAAGAAAATCAATTGCTGCCAGAGGATAAAGAGTTTTATGGACGTTTCTTTTCATATGGTTGTAGTGGCGTTTTGATTAACTGGATTTTAGAAGAATATCAAGAATCTCCACTAGTAGTGGCAACTCAATTTTTTAGATTAGCGAAAGATGTGGAGCTTTTTTCATACCGATTGTATATGCAAGAAAATGAATAGTAGTAAATTTTAAGGTTTATTTAATGAGTATTTATCTACTAATTAGGAAGCAGGGATTAAATGATTAAGGTTTTAGTTGTCTGTTTAGGAAATATTTGTCGTTCACCGATGGCAGAAGCTGTTTTTAAGGAAAAAATACTAGCGGCTGGTTTGCAATCTGAGGTCATGGTTGATTCTGCTGCGACTAGTCATTGGGAAGTCGGAAATGCACCTCATCGAGGAACGCAGGAATTATTGGCTAAGCATCATATTTCTTGTACGGGTATGCGGTCAAGCCAGATTAAAGCCAATGACTTTGAAAAGTATGATTTCATCATTGGAATGGATCATAACAATGTATCGGATTTGAAACGTCTAGCGCCAAAAGAACAAGCCAAAAAGATTTACTTATTTATGTCTATGGTCGAAGGGATGACTGAAGAAGAAGTTCCAGATCCTTATTATACAGGTGATTTTGAAGAAACTTATACGATGGTAGATAAAGGAACCAGTGCGTGGTTAGATTATTTACAAAAAAAGATACCAAAAGTATGAATATCGGTCTAGAGATGGATGTTTGTACGAAAAAAAAGAATTACAATAAAGAAGTGGAGTTGAATGAAGGAAAAAAAGAGGTGTAAATATGAACCATTCGTATAAATCGTGTTTGTTTGTATTCAGTCTATATTATGCATTATTAGCATTTAGTTTACCGTTAGTGTATGCCGTAACGTATCATGTATCTTTTATGGACGTTTATACGATTGATTGGCTTTTATTTGTCCTTATTTTTTATCCAAGTGTCTTTCTTATCTCGGCAGTCCGTTATGGCTATCATCGAATAAAATTCACGAATCAATATCATAAATAAAAATCGGCTAACTACTAGTAAGTAGAGCCGATTTTTTTGAGTTATAAGGTAAGCTGTTCCATTTGGAATGCTTTTATCATGTCTGGTGTGGCTTTATCTGCTGGTGTGACCTCGCTTAATTCGCCTTGAACTGCGATTCGTGTCGTTGCATACATATCTCCACAAGTAATTAAAGTAATCATCTTTTTATCAGGAACATCTTCGATTAAATCGACTCTTGACGGATCAACTTTTTCAACATATGTAATTTTGTACGTGTAGACATTTGAAAGATCTGTGATGTAAATTATTTCGCCTACTTGAGCGTATTCTAGTGGTGAAAATAATGACACCATATCTTGAACTCGATGACTGGCTAGGGCATAATTACCTTTACCCATTTCTTGATCAGGTTTCATTGTGCCAGCACCCGTTAAAAGAACAACATTATCTAGTCCTCTAAAAATTGGTAAATTAATTTTGACACTTGGCAATGCTACCGCGCCGACTACTGGTAAATTTTTATTTTCAAATTGGGCTCTTAATACTGCTTCTGTACTTAGGGATTCGACTGCCCCAAAATCAAAGGTCGTATCAGCCTTCTCATTTTTTTCAATATCTTCTCGGGTAACATTTTTTAATGCATAAGAATCGCCATTTTTTTGGATGAGGAAATTTCTAATTTGAGTGTTAAAGACAAGAGCTAATCCAATCAGTAGTAACAGAAAAAGCAGGATATTAATAAACCAATTTCTTTTTCTGGATTTTCTTTTTTTAGGTTGTTTTCTGCGTGAAGCCATAACTCCCCTCCTTTTCTTTTGTTAAGTTTATCATAAAAATAAGGAAAACCCTAGCTCAATTTATTAAAAATTACTTAATATGTAATAGGATTAAATTAAAAATATTACAAGCATATTTTTATTAAAAAAAGTCAATTTGCAACAAAAAAGCGCTTACTTGTTTAGTCTTTGTAATTTAATTTTAAAAGAAAAGAAACAAGCTTTTATCCGTGAAATAATGTAAAATGTAGATAAGGAAAAAAAAGGAGGATTTGAAGCCGTGCTTGATTTAATATATGTACATATTGATTTAACAAGTAATGCAATACTATCAAAAGGTATTACACATAGTGACTTTACCCACGGCATTGTTCATCAACCAAAGAATCTCCTTTTATTGAATCCGGCTTCTGACGAAGGTGAGTTTGATATGCATAGTGGGTTAAAAATTATTCGCGGTGAAGAAAGAGTAAAACAGTTTTTTTCAACGGCTCATAGACGTCGCGCAAATGAAGAAATCAAATGGATTGATTTTTCAGATGTTATGATGTTAAAAGAGTTAACTCCGTTAGAGATTTCGGAATTATTGTACTTTGGACATATGAAAACAAGTCTACATTCACCGTTTTTCTATAAACTACAAAATAATTTTGTTTTTTTTGAATTTATAGATGATACCACTAGAATTTATTATCGCTATATTGAAGAATTTTATCGGATTTTGTCTGAAAAAATCAGTCAGGTTGTATTGGAAAAAATCAATGAACGTAAAACATTTTTCCAACGAGGAGTACCGGTTGAAAAATTAGCTAGTGATATACTCAAAAATATGAAACCGATTTTGCAAGAAGGAGTCGTTTTTTGTTTTGATCAAATGAATGTTAAAGGAAAAGAATACAGAATTCCAATCCATGTTGTCGAAGATGCGTTATGGAAGACAAAAAATTTTAAATACAAAAATGAACCAGAATTAGCAACACTGATTTATAATAGTGCCAAACAAACTTGGTCGGTGGAACAAGCAGAGAATGTGGCCTTTGCCCATCTTCCTAAGCAAGCTTAAAAGAATTTTGACAGATTAGATTTCAAATAATAGTTTGAGAATAAAAAGAGCGCAGCAAGAGTAGAAATAATTCTTGTTTCGTTCTTTTTTTGATTAGAAAGTTGGAACAGAATATCTAACTCTAAGAACCAGGTAGAAACAATCGCTCGGCGTATCACTTCGTTCTAAACACTGCTCTTCCAATCTTGTTAGTTTCGAGGGAAATTGAATTATGTTAGTATAAATGAGAACGCATAATGCGTATTATCGATGAATAAGGACGTGAAAAAATGTCGATTCAAGTTGTACATGAATGTCATGAGGTTGATTGGAACATACTTATGCAGTTACTTAGTCGATCAGGTATGGGAACCTATACCCCTGACCTTCATAAAAAGGCATTTGAAAATAGTTACCGGACTGTATTTTTATATGACGATAAGACCTTGATTGGTTGTGGTCGTTTGTTAAGTGATGGAGCTTATCAAGGGGGACTGTATGATATTGCGATTGATGAACAGTATCGTGGCAAAGGTTTGGGAACTAAAATAGTGAATGAATTGATTGAACATCTTGAGCATATAAATATCTTGTTGTATGCTTCACCTGGCAAGGAACCATTTTATGCTGGATTAGGATTTAGTCATGCAAAAACAGGAATGGTTAAATTTATAAATTCAAAAGGAATGAAAGAAAAAGGATTTATCTAAAAGTATGAAGTGAATGAGGTTGTTACTTTTTTTAAGAGCGTCGTGTGCTAAGGAAACTTTTCTGATTAGGAACACGACGCTCTATTTTCGGATATTCTGTTTTTGAAAGTGAGTTGCGTTTGATTTCTTGATTACTCCAAAATTTTGTGAACTTTGAAGGTATCCATTGTTTTTATACATACGCTAACTTGTTTTACTTACTTTTGATTCGTATCAGATTGGTCTTGGTTTTCTTGATCTTTTAAGACATCGTCAATCTCTTTATGTAAGAAGTAAGAAATGACAGTACGAATAATAACTAAAATGCCTAATTTAAAGATGTCTTGAAAGGTTGGTTTAATGATTGATTCGATGATGTCTGCTGCAATTAAAATTTCTAAACTTAGTAAAATATAACTGCCAAGAAAACTTTTAATGAAATTATTTTGTTTAGTCATGACAATTCGATTGCGATTGGTCCGTTCACTTTTAACAAAATCAATACCTGCGATAATAACGCCCCAAATTAAAACAACGATTGAAAAAATATTCAGTGCTAAAATGGCTAAATCAAAATAAGGAATTAGTTGTTCTAAAATATTATGTGCTAAGTCCTCCATACGCTAAGGTCTCCTATCTAGATTAATATCTTTAGTATAACAGGCTCTTTTTTTTATTTCCATTGTTTGTATTTAGTGTAAGTATAAGTAGTTGAAATATGAAACGAACGTTGTATACTAAAGGAGTAAAAAATACTAAAAATCGGTGGGGTAAAAATGGATTTATTGGTTATGCTTTTTTTTGTATACTTTATTCGAGAACAATTTGAGTATAACGAAGTAACACGGTGGAACTATGTTTTGATTCCGATTTTTACAATTGGGTCATTAATAATGAAATTTGAGTGGACGGTTCAATCAATAGTAGAATTATTAATCATTATGGGTATTGGCGGAATCATCAGCTATTTTCAGGCGAAATATACACAAGTTAGACTTGAAACGAAAGAAATCTCTTATTTTAAAGATACTGAGGGAATTGAACATCCCATCTACAAAAAAATGGTGACAGCAAAAGGTGGAATTGTTTATCTTTGTGGTTGGACGTTGATTTTAGTTGTTCAATTTTTGATTGAGTTGTTGGTTGAGCATGTAGCGATAGATAAAAATTTGATTTTTTCTGAAATCATTAAGGAAGCTGCTAGAGAGGTTCTTTCGTCCCTACGTATAGGCGATGAAAATACAGGTTGGTCGATTTGGGCTTTAATTGCCTCAACTAGTGGCGGGTATACCTACTTTTTAGCGAAAAAATCAAGTGATTTTCATAAAGCTGTGTTTAAAAAATAATTTAAGCTATAGTTAAAATCGAGCTTATTAACAAAGTCAATGCATTTAATTTTTGTTAATAAGCTTGATTTTATTTTTAACTGAATCTAAGCAGGTATTGGCAAACGAAGAAGTAAACGTTATCGTATTCTTAAAATGAATGGCCAGCTTTTTTTAAAACAGTCAATGCGTTCAGTTTATCTTGGTTTTTAATCAACAAAAAATCAGTCATATAAGTAGAAACAGCAAAGATAGAGATATTATTTTCAGCTAATGGATTGGCTAATTGAGTTAGAATACCAACCAATGAAAAATCAAGTTCTCCTACGATTTGAATGATACACCAGTCTTTATTAACCGCTAATGCCTCACTAGTATCAATTGTATTTTCTGGAACTATGACTGAGCATTCTTCAGCAGTATAAGTAACACTTTTAAAATCATTAATTGTATAAAATTCATTTGGAAGTGGTAAATGATTTGGGAATTTGATAATACTATAATTTGTCTGATCTAAAAGTTTTAATTTCATGAAATTCCTCCTAAAGTTGAATGATGGTAAGTAAAATAAATAGTTTCTATTTTTTAGATTCAGTGGTAGTAGTTTTGGTTTTAATCGTAATAAACGGCAATGCTCCATCGGTATAAATTTCATCACCGCCACCATTTCGTCCGTGAAAACTAGTTGTAAAGTGTTCAATAATTCTTATTGAAAATTGGCAATTCGTTTGTTTAAATGTTGATAAAACAAAATCGCGCTCATCATCGATATCTGAATTAATTTTATGTGTTACTTGACCTGTGAAAATTGAAAAACCAACTTTTTTATCATAGGTAGCAGCGCCAAGCCAATCAGCTTGCGCACCACCAGGCAAGTACCAATTTTGAGGGGTACGCCAAATACGTACGTGATGTCTTCGTCTAGGGTTATTATTGATTTCTTTTTCAAAGGCTAACTCTTGACGCTGTCCAAACAAAAACAAAGAACTAACTGGTGCGCTGGGATAGGAGCGACCAAAAACACTTGCAATAATCATTTGAACCGAAGAAGATAAAGACAATGGCTCAGCTTTGGTCCAGCCTGCACGAATGAATAACTCAGTAAGGGCTTCTTTTTCACCATAAAAGGCCAGATTAATCGGATCACCCAGCAAGCCGTCACTTGTTCTTGAACGACCAATGAAATAATCAGGAAGATAGCGGCCCGTAATGATTTTATTAATAAAAGGCAGAATCAAATAAGAACTAAAGAGCCAAAAGAAAATATAGGCGAAAATATGGATTTGTTTTGTTAAAATCGTTTGAAATAAGGCCTTGTATACTAAAAAACCAACGAATACAATCAATAAAAAACGTATGAGTCGAAAAAGGGCATTAAAAATAGTTTGTTTACGCATTTTGAACGTCTCCTTATTTATGGAATGAATAGATGCAACGAAATAGGGTGAAAAATACTTTTGTTCAAAAGTTCCGTTACTTGAATATAAAAAAGCAACCAAGGAAAAGCATTCATTTTTGCCTTGATTACTTATGTAAAGTTGAATTATTTATGTTTAATTATATAAAAGAAGAATGACTTAAAACAAATATCAATTAATCAATCGTTGATCATTTTTAGAAAGTGAACTTACTTTCTTGATATGTGCAACGGTAATCATCCGAATTTGTTGAGTGTCTTCTTGTGAACGTAACATGATTGTATCCGAAATTGTTTTGGAAATAATCCAGCCAGAGACGGTTTCGAATTTTTGAGAAGTCGCAACTTCTTTTAATTGTAAAACGACAAGACTTTTTTTGGCGCTAGCGACTTGAAGCTTCTTAACAATATCTTGGCGCTCTTTAGTTTTATTTTTTTTGTCATTCGAGTCGTCTAAAAATGCAGATAAGAAATTTTGGGAAGATTGGCTAATCAATTTTGAAATACTTTTCATGGTTGATGTATGTTTAGGGTCCATTCTTCGACCTCCTTTAATATTTCTTGACTATCTTTAGAGTAAATCACCTAGATATTAACATTTTACCCAAGATGACGAAAAAATTCAAGAAAATATGTTCGCTTGGTGTAATAAAGTAAATATTTCACTTTTTTAATTGGTAACATTAGTAAACAGAATTTAACTATTAATAAATGGCTAAATATGATAAAGTAAAAAGGAAAATGGGTTGCTTGAGACCTATTTTTAGTTATCGTTTTAATTCAGTGAGGACTATTGAATAGCTGAATGACGTAAGTAGGATTTTTTGACATAAACTAAGTGCTGATGAGTAGAGAAACTTGTTGTGAAGCAGTACGATAGATAATACTAAAAATTATTCAACATTCAAGTAGCTGAAACAGAGTAAAGCCACTGTTGATCGAATCGATTGATCCTAGAATCTTTATGGGATAAGAGCTATTTGATTTTACTTACTAAAATGTTTTATAAGATGTTTGATTTTCTATATTTATTAAAAATATATATGTTTAGATAAGAAGGATGGCTTCAATGGAATCAAAAAAAAGAAAAAATCTCAAAGTATTTGTTATTACTTTACTTCTTTTGGCGGTTGTTGGAGGAGCTTTGCTAGCTAAGGTTGCACCTATGAAAGCAGGGAGTGACTCTTCAAACCAATCAACGAAAACAAGCGATACAGAATCTTCAACGACGAAAGAAACAACAGTAGAAACAACTACTTCAGAAGAAAAGACGCTAACATATACTGAGTTAGTAAATGAAAGTTTGGCTGCAGAAAAACTAAGCGGTCATTTAGGAATCCCTTTACAGGTACAAACAGATGAAAAATGGAAAGATACTCCGTATGGTGTCGGCAATCCAGATGGAAATACAATTGGCATCAATGGCTGTGCGATTACTTCGCTAGCGATGGTTACTACTTTTTTAGATGGGAAAAATACAACGCCACTAGATATTTTGAAATGGGCGAAAAATGATTACTATTTAGAAGGCGAAGGAACTACCTGGGCCATTTTTCCTGAATTTGCTGAAATGAAAGGTTATCACTATGAAGAATTAGGGATGGATATAGCTGCTGTCGAGGAACAATTAAAACAAAATCATCCTGTAATCATTTCAGTAAAACCAGGTTATTTTACAGAAACAGGTCATATTATGGTATTAACCGGAGTCAAGGATGGCAAATTTTGGCTGAATGATCCGAATGATTCTGAAACTAAAGGACATTCTAAAAAGACCTTCTCAGCAGAAGAATTGACGAATGAGGCAATAAATTTTTGGACAATCTATAAATAAACCCTAAGTTTGTTGATGTTATATTTAAGAAGGATGTGAGTATAAAGATGGAAAAAATCCGTTGTGATTGGGCAAATAGCAATGAATTGGAAGCAAGTTATCATGACAATGAGTGGGGCAATGAAGTTCATGACGATGGGCAACTATTTGAGTTTTTAGTTTTAGAAAGTATGCAAGCTGGGTTGAGTTGGTCAACAATTTTAAAAAAACGAGAGACTCTTTCCGCGGCATTTGATCAATTTGACTATCATAAGATTGCCACCTATACAGAAGAAAAAGTGGCGTTTCTTTTGCAAGACCCTGGAATCATTAGAAATAAATTGAAAGTTCAAGCAACCATCAATAATGCAAAAATATTTTTAGCAATCCAACAAGAATATGGCAGTTTTAACGAATTTATTTGGTCGTATGTTAATCATCAACCAATAAAAAATAGCTGGACGAAGTTAGAAGAGGTACCAGCTTCTACAACATTGTCCGATGAAATTAGTAAGGAGCTAAAAAAGAAAGGGTTCAAATTTTTAGGAACCACGACAGTTTATGCTTTTATGCAAGCAACAGGTATGGTCAATGATCATTTAAGCTATTGCTATAAAAATAATCAAAAATAATGAGGTCAAACGTTGAAACGTCTGCAGAGGTTAGTGTTAGTCAGCTGCTTTTTCTAGTTGTATAAGTATTACTAATCAAGCTTTATCTGTTGGATTTTCATAGGCGTTCTCAAATTTTCTGGAGGTTTTGATGAATAATAACGATATATTAATCCGACTGCGTTATGCATTGGACATTAAAGATACAGATATGATTAAAATTTTTAAATTAGGCGGACTGAATATTTCTCGCGAAGAGCTGAGCGAGTTATTGACTAAGCAAAAAGAGGAAGATGAATTACCACCAGATGCTGTCTGTGATAATCATACCCTAGAATCTTTCTTAAATGGGTTGATTACTTTCAAAAGAGGACCACAGCCTACGAAAAATGGCGTAGCACCGAAACCTTCCTTCTTAATCAAAAATCATAGCAATGTCAATAACGTTTTATTGAAAAAAGTAAAAATAGCGCTAGCTCTTACTAGTGACGAAATGTTGGATACATTACGTCTAGCAGAAGTTTATGCTTCTGATGGTGAACTAAGTGCCATTTTAAGAAAAGAAGGTCATCGCAATTATAAAAAATGTGGCGACCGTTATGCTCGTAATTTCTTAAAAGGCTTAACGATTCGTTATCGTAAATAAATAAAAAATATTCAAGGACGAACCGCTTAATTGCATATAACGTCCTTTTTTATTTTTTAAAAAATAGCATTTTTTTAGAAGATCGCTTTATTTTAAATAAAGTAGTGTATAATAAATGGATGTAGCATTAAAAGGAGGTTAGGAATGGATGGCAGACTATCAAATGGAGAAAACACTTGGAAAATGTTTTCGTTCAAAGTCTGATCAGTTTATTGGGACTGTAAGAATTTTGGGAAGCCCTTATACGTATAAGGTAATTCAAGGAATTCCAGTGGAACATGCGATGTTACAAGTAGTGGATTATGCAGATAATTATTTACTTGTCGTCGTTGATAATAGTTTATTTGAAAGTGATGTGAATTTCATTGTTAATCGTTAATATCATTATATTTTTGGTCATTTTAGTTTTAATTTTAGTTTTGATTTCGAAGATGGTTATTATTGTTCAACAAGGGGAAGTTAAAGTTATTGAAAGTTTTGGTAAATATGTTAAAACATTAGATCCTGGACTTCATTTCTTGATTCCTGTGTTATATACGGTTCGTGGACGTGTTTCTTTAAAGCAAACGCCTTTAGAAATTGAACCACAAAGTGTAATTACTAAAGATAATGTTATCGTTAAAATCGATGAAGCGATTAAATACCATGTGACGGATGTACGGGCATTTGTTTACGATAACGAAGATTCTGTTAAATCAATGATTCAAGACTGCCAGTCCAACTTACGTGGGATTATTGGGAAAATGGATTTAAACGAAGTGTTGAATGGAACAGAAGAAATCAATACTAGTTTATATGAAAGTGTCAAAGATATTACAGCTGGATATGGTTTGTCGATTGATCGAATCAATATTGGTGAAATTTCGGTATCTGATGAGATTATTAATTCAATGAACAAATTGATTACGGCGAGTCGTGATAAAGAATCAGCAATCACCATTTCAGAAGGTCGTAAGCAATCAGTCATTTTAGAATCAGAAGCCAAAGCTTCCGAGATGGAAATCGATGCGGAAGCACGAGCAAAACAATCCATGATTGATGCACAAGCACGAGCAAATCGGATGCAAATTGATGCAGAAGCTGAAGCTTCAAGAATTGCTGTTTTGACAGAGGCTGATAAACGTAGAATCATCGAATTAAATATGGCTATCAAAGAAAGTAAGCTTGATGAGACGGCACTAGCTTATTTAGGAATTGAAGCTTTTAAAGATGTTGTAAAAAGTAATACAAATACAGTTATTTTGCCTAGTAATATGACTGAATTAGGAAACATTCCAGTTGTAAAAGAATTATGGAATAAAGAAACGACTGCTGAATAAAGTATTTAATCTGAAAAAATTTTATTTTCAATGTTGAATAATTTGTAAAGTTGAATAAAAAGTCCTAAACAAAACGAATTTTTATTTTGTTTGGGGCTTTTTTTAAGATATTATTTATTTGAAAAAATCAGCTTTAATCAATGGAGATACTATTGAATGTACTAAAGATTCTAATATAAATAATCTAAAGGCTTATTTTTTTGTAAATCTCATATGAAATAGTTATTTTTTTTGAGAAGATTTAAAACACACAAAATTTACTGAAATGAATGGATCAAAAAAGTGAACGTTACAAGAATAAAAGCGGTATAATAAGTTACTGAGACAGTTTCTATATTTTACTTTTTACTAATTAATAAATAGGGAGTCTTTCTATGGAGTTAAGAGAATTACGGTATTTTTGGACAGTTGCTGAAGAAAGAAATTTCTCAAAAGCAGCTAAAGTATTGCATATCACTCAGCCAACCTTAAGTCGACAAATCAAAGAGTTTGAAGAGAAATTAGGAACGCCTTTATTTATTCGTGATAAACGTGCGTTACGTTTGACTGAGGAAGGACTCTTTCTAAAAGAGAGAGCCGCTGAAATTTTATTAATGGCAGATAATACAGAACGAGCTTTTCAAGCACAAAAAAAATCCAATATTAGCGGACATTTTTCAATCGGTTGTGTGGAAGCCGATAATTCAGATACATTAGCGATGATGTTGGAAGAATTAATCAGTGACTACCCTCAAGTCACCTTTAATATTGTGTCTGGAATTAGTGATGAAATCAGTGATAAACTAGAAAAAGGGCTCGTAGATATCGCTATTTTATTGGAGCCTGTTTTGACAACCGCTTTTGAAAAAATAGTGTTACCAAGAACTGAAAAATGGGGGTTATTGGTTTCGAAAGATTCATTTCTTGCACAAAAAAAAGAAATTATACCGAGGGATTTAGAAGGTATTCCGTTACTTTGTACGAACAGAATCGAAGTGCAAACGATGTTGAGTCAGTGGTTGAATCAGCCTTTAGCCTCTTTAAATTTAATAGGAACATTTAACTTGATTTTTAATGTGATTGCTTTAGTAGAGAATCGAGTTGGTTCTGCGGTGACCATTGAAGGTGCGATTCTTGATAGGAAAAATAATGCATTAAAATTTATTCCGTTAGTTCCCAAAATAGAAACAAATTGCGTTTTAGTGTGGAAAAAAAATCGAATTCAAACGCCTGTTGTGAGAGAATTTATTCAGCGGTTTAAGATAGCTTTTGCTAAAGAAATAGTTTAAATCAAGTAGAGTAGGTGAATAGATGAGTGTGAGCTAGTATTAATTAGGGCTTATTTGAAAAGAATGGCGAAATTTTATCAGCAGTCAAGAAAGAAAATATCGCTTAAATAATGTGTGTCAGGGGAGAAGACGATGATAAGAAAAGTAACCGATATATCTATGTCTGAGCTAGAGGATATCATGACTATTTGGCTTGAAGTTAATACTGAAGCCCATGAATTTATTGATAAAAATTATTGGATAGAGCAGTTTAATTTTGTGAAGCAAGCAATTCAAACAGCAACACTTTTTGCGTACTATAATCAAACGAAAATTGTCGGCTTCATTGGCTTAGTCGATGATTATATTGCTGGAATATTTGTACAAAAAGCCTATCAAAATAAAGGGATAGGAAGTAAATTATTGTCATTTGCGAAAGCTGAAAACGATACTTTATCACTTTCGGTGTATCGTAAAAATCAACCAGCGCTCACCTTTTATCTGAAACAAGGATTTGAAATTTCTACAAAGCAACTAGACGAACGAACTCAAGAAGAAGAATATGTAATGGTTTGGGATAGCGGTTCGATAAAGTAAACTAGAGTATAGAAAAAAATAATCGCTTTTTGATTAATAACAATCATTTTTTTAATTTTTTTATATTTATCCGTATGTAATTTCTTTTTTTTAGCGTTTTTTTTACCTCTTATCGTCAAATAGGCTAGTAAATAGAGTTGTTTTTTGTCTTATTTTATGAAATAATCTTTATAAGATTAGTAATTTTAGGTAGTAAAGATGCATTAAGTAATTTTTTAATCAAATGTAAAAAATATTTATTAAAAAATTTTATTGAGGAATGAATGAGGAACAAAAAGAAATAGTTATTCATTAAGGAGAGAGTAAATGGGAATTGGTGAAAAGTGGAGATTTCTTTCGGATAAGTGGAAATACGCTATCGGTATAGGAATCGTTGTTTGTATGATTGCAGTGGTATATTGTGGGAATATCTATGCAAAAAATAAGCTGCAAAAACAAATTAGTGCATCAAGTGTAACCGAGAAAAGTGATCGCATGGGAGAGTTAGTTAAAATCAATCAAAAAATGCCTCTCTTCTTTGATGAAAAAGATTCTAATTTCCTAGCAGAAAGAGTAACTGAAGAGCAAGTAACGGCTTTAGAAAAAGAAGTGGAGCAAGTAACTCAATCGAATACAAGTCAAGTAACAGAGGTTGGGAATACAGAATATGAAAAAGAAGTAGCCAAAGCACAAGAAGGCATACAAAGAATTAAAACAACCTATGAAACCAAAAAAGCAATTAATTCTCTTTATAAAAACGATCAAGAAACGAGTGCTATCAAAGGTTCTACTGTAAACAAGGATTTACCTATTGCGGATGATCTGAAAAAAGATGCGTTTCAAAAGACAAAGATAAGCTATTTTAAAACGGACGAGACCCAAGTTTATGATAAGACAATTAATGAACTATTGACCAATGCTGAAAATCAGTTGACCCAAATTGAAAAAGCAAAAACGGAAATAGAAAAGATATACAAAGATAATAAAGTAGTGTCAACGGACCGTGCGCTGTATGATGCAGCAAAGGCTGAAACTGATAAAATCAAAAATGAAAAAATAAAAAAGACTTTTTCTGATCAATTAGAAAAAGTAAAAAAAGAAATGGATGCAAAAGGAAATGAAACCGCAGAAAGTACAGAGCAATCGGTAACTACTGAACAAGATCCGTCTATTGATTCGGCAAATGATAGTAATTTATACCAAAATCCAGCTGATGGCGGGCAAGGAAATGACTATGGCTATAACGATAATGGTTATACGCCAAATGGAAATAACAGTGGTGGAACAGGTGTTACGCCTACACCAGATAATAACAATGGTAATTCTAACGGTGGCAATGATTCAGGTCAAACCGGCAATATTGATGGTGATGGACAAGGGGAAATTCCACCAGAAAATCCTAGTGACGGTGGTAATGATAATGGTAATGGTGAAGAACAACCTACTGACAATACTATAGATTAGTAGTGGGATAAAGTTTTTGGCTAATATTATTCTACAGTTAATCAAAGCTCAAAAAGTGAAAGATTGATTTCGGCAATGAGTTTAAATGTAATTATAATTTCCTGTAAAATCAAGTTAATCACATAAGATACCAAGTGAAAATTATTCCAAATGGAAATAACTTTTACTTGGTATTTTTGTGATGATTATTTATGTTAGGAGAACGAAAAAATAAATTAGGATGAATTTCTATGCTGTTAAAAGAGCTAGTTTCATACGAGAGAGAGGGATCTTTGTTTCATAAATTATTTGAAAAGAACTATCAGGAAAGAGTTTGCTAGCTTAAATATTTTTAGCATTTGTTAGGTCATAGAAGATAATGAAAAATTACTATTCATTGTAGTTTTTAGTGATGTATATCAGACAATCCAATGATAGCGTAACATAGTTAGATAATCGGGAAATTTTGCTTACAACTGTAATTTATAGTAGTATTAAGTGTAACTGACGAGGAGGAACGAATATGTCAACAATAGATTTGACTTTGTTAGGGATTTTAATTGAAAAACCAATCAGTGCTTATGATTTAAAAAAAGAAATAGCTTATAGGAATCTAAATGAATGGACTAGAATCAGTGAACCGATTATTTATAAAAAAGTAAATTCTCTTGCGGAAAAAGGTTATCTCGACTCATTGGTTATTCAAAATTCGAATTATGCACCCAAAAAAATCTATCAAATTACGGCTAGTGGGGAAGAATATTTTCAACTGTTAATGGAAAAGTATTCAAAACAAGAAGTAAAAATACCTATAGATATCAATACAATTATTGCTAACTTAGAGAAAGTAAATTCTCAACAAGCGGTTATTTTGATTCAAAATATGCTTGAGCAAATAGCTCATAAAATGAGTAAACTAAACACTGTAGCTCCAAATAGAGAACATATTCCAGTTGGCGGAAAAGCTATTATTAAACAACAATTAGACTTGTATACTTATTTGAACAACTGGTTGAGTGAATTACAAACGACTTACATTTCTCGCTCCAAAGAAGATAAGAACTAGCTAAAAGGTAATAGCGGTAGCGAAAAATAAAAGAAATGAAACAGCTTTCCAAGATTGAAGCAGAAATTTACCAAAAATTTGAAGAATAATTTTCGGAAATTCCTTCTTATTCCTCAGAGCTAACCGCTTTTGTCTCAACCTCACTTGATTTTCAAAAGAAAAGATTTTCTGCTTTACTTTTATTTGAAGTAGAATACACTATTTAAGCTGGCTTTTTATTAATTAAATTTTTTATTGCAATGATAATCAGCCATGAAATAAAAATTCCCAAAAAAGAAAATTTTAACAGTGTGACTTTACTTGAATAAGCTGCTAGTTTTAAAAAAGAAGCATCGTAGCTATGAAGCATTGATAAAATCAGCGCATTTTCAATCCAATCACAAATCATACCGAAGATGGGAAAGAATACGAAAATAGTTTGCCAGTTTTGAAAATTTTCTTGTTTATTGATCATAAACAGCGCCAAATTTACACCAAATAGCATATAGATGATTGGGAAAAGCAAATCAAATAATAATAGAATAAAATAAAAGTGTCTGCCATCGTCCCCAAGGTGTTGGAAAAAATGATACGCATCAGCTGATGTATAATTGATTCTAAAGTCAAGAATCGATTCATTTAATTGGGCGGCTGCGATATTCATTCCGATGATTGCTAAAATGAAAATGATAGTTAGCGTTAGTACTCTTTTTGATGGAACTTGAATCGTTCTTGTTTTTTTTAGCATAGTTTTTAATGCTCCTTTACATATATTAATAATATTAAAATGATTATACGTGCGCACCTATGCATTTGTCAAATTGAAATCATGTATTCTTTTTTTGTTGACAATTGCATAAGTGTGCACGTATAATTTATCAGAGGTGATACTATGAATGAGTCGCAAAAAGAAAATGAAATTTGTACGTCAAAATTAGAAGATGCAATGGATTTTGAATTTTATAAAGTTTTATTTGATCCTGTTCGAAGCCAAATCATGGTTTTGTTAGGAAGCAATGGAAGTCTCTCGATTTCAGAAGTGGCTAAGTATTTTCCTCAAGATCGAACAGTCATTTCAAGGCACTTAAGCTTGATGGAGCGCTATGGCATAGTCAGCAGGGTGAAGAAATCAAGAGAATTCATTTATCATTTGAATGCAGATTTTGTGATTGAAAAATTTGAAAAAACAGCTACAGATTTAAAAGAATTAGCGAATTGCTGATTCTTATTTATCATAAAAATGCATATGTGTGCATTAATACGAATAGGAGAGAATGAAATGATCACAATAGTTTTTGCGCATCCTTGGCATGGTAGTTTTAATAAGGCGATTTTAGATGAAGTAATCAAAAATATTGAACAAGCAGGTAAAGAATACAACCTTTTAGATTTATACAAAGATCAGTTCAATCCTGTTTTTAGTGAAGAAGAATTAGCTCAATTTAGTAAAGGGGTAGCTTTAGATCCATTAGTGAAAAAATATCAGAAATCATTAAAAGAATCAGAATCAGTTATTTTTATTTTTCCAGTTTGGTGGTATGATATGCCAGCGATGATGAAAGGATTTGTTGATAAAGTTTTTCTGAAAGAATTTGCTTACCGAAGTGGAAAAACTGGCTTGATTGGACTATTGACCAACATTACTAATAGTACGGTAATTACGACTTCGGATGGTCCGAAGTGGTATTTGAGATGGATTGGCGGAAATATAATCAAAGGCGGATTTATTAAAAATACACTTAAAGGTGTTGGAATCAAACAGACGAAGTGGATTCATTGTGGGCAGATAACAAAAATAACAGATGAAAAAAGAGCTGAATTCCTAGAAAAAATTAGAGTAGAATCATTCTGAAGTGATGATTCACTGAACAAATAGTAGTGTATTTTTAAGCTGAAAAGAGTAAAATCAATAGCTATGATTACAATAATCGTTGTAGCTATTTGTTTTGACTCTTTTTAGTTTGATTGAAAGTAATTTGATGCATGAAGAAAAGTAAAGTTTGAATTTTTAACTAGATAAATGCTTAATGTTTGATATAATTACATTGATTAGAAAAATAGATCGCAGTATGTGAGGAATTAGAACAAACTATAATTAGTCAATCAATTGATAAAGGAGGTAGATAGCACCAAGAACTATTTTTAAACTTTTGATTCTGAAAATAGGAGAAAATTCAGCAGTGAATCATTCATATTTGAATGCTCAAAAGTTATAGGGAGAGAGGTAGGTTGTTCAGGTGGAGTTAAAAGATATGACAAAAGAGGAGTTAGTAACTAGTTTAGATGAATTATTAAGTGTTCGTTGTATCAATTATAAATCGGAAATCTATGGACAAGTTTTACATCAACGTTGTAAGGCATTGATGGCGGATCAAAGTAAAATTAGGGATAAAATGGCTGAAATTCAGCTGTCTAGGGATTTTGAAAATGATTTAGATAAAATCAAGAGAATGAATTTACTAATCAAAAGATACCGTGTTTTGGATAAGAAGATATCAAATCTTATCGAATCTACATAGACTTGCTTTCTTTTTTAATTTCTGTTAAAAAGGAGAGCAATAGCAAAATTTTCGGGAATTTTCAGACATACGAAAGATTAGTGGGGAAGATCATCGACGGAGATCTTCTCCACTAATTATTTTTTTCCTTTTTTAATGAAAGATATCGTTTAAATGCTCTTCCATAGCTTTGTAAATAGCGTGAGTGTAATAGTTGAAGACTTTTTCATCTGTTAAATAGGGAGTCATGATAGAAGCTCGCAATAAAGTAATTTTTTTAACTTTCTTCCACTCAGATGCGTTTAGTCCAATACTTTCAATAAATTTTATTGGGGAATCGCCATAATCTTTTTTCGTGAATGTAGTATGTGACATAATAAAACGACTGCCATAAATATCTCCGTCTAAATAAGAAAAATGATCAAACATTTGTTCACTCAATTCGTTTACAGCAACTAAATGCTCATTGCCGTCTTCCTTGAAAACCCAATCTACCATATTGAAATCGGGATGATTTAGTGGATAGACTTGGATTTTTTTTCCTTTGATATTAAACGTTAGATTGTCTAAAAAGGTTCGTAATTTTTGAGCGGATTCGATACTAGCACCTATCAGGTGTCCATAGCCAGTAATATTTAACGGTAAGATTCGATGGGCAGTCCAGATAGCCGCCGCAGTAGCACCGGCTTTTGAACCTTCAAGAATAAAAGGACCTAGTAAATCTTGAGTATGTACAGATTTTTCAAAAACATAAGGAGCAAAGTAAGAAATTATATTACGCATATTCTTATATTTAATTGTGATGCCTCCTGCTGAATAAGGAATATAGCCCATTTTGTGTGGATCAATGGTAATTGATTCAGCCTCTGAAATAGCTTTAAAGCTATTGTAGACCTCTTTAGTAATCGTGACAGGAGAAGTGAAAATTTTGTGTTTTTGGTATACTGTCTGCAAATTTTCGTAGGGAATAAATTGAGATTTTTCATCTAAAAAAATAGATCGAGCATAGCCACCATAAGCAGCATCTACATGTAAATAAAAGTAATAACCCTCTTTTTTTAGTTTTTCTCTAATTGCTACAATTTGATCTACGTTATCTACTTGTCCTTCTTCTGTTGTCCCTACGACTGCGACAACACCTAAAATCGGAATCTTTTTTGCAATTAAATCAACGAGTGTTTCTTCTAATTTCGCTATATCCATTCGATAATTTTCTTGTATTGGAATGGTAATCATTTGATCTAAGCCAACTCCTGAAATATCAAGCGCTTTAAGCCAAGAATAGTGTTTTGTCTGAGGAACAATCCATTTTCCGAGTTTTTGGATATTTTTCCCACTTCTTGAAGAAACAGCCTTTACTTCTTCTAGTTCATCGCAGGATAAAGAATCAACTAACTGCAAGATTTGTTCAGTAGGCATATTCAATAATTCCCACTCTGTTTGATGTAACATATTAGGAAAGATTTTTTTGATTGCTAAGGGAATCGATTTAATACAGCGGGCATACCATAGTCCTTCTAGATTGGCGATGGATCCGTCTGCGCAAATGTGTCCCCACCCTTTTTTTTGTCCAAATAATTGTGCGAAATCTTGTCCTACTTCGAATTCCATTTGTGAAGTAGTCATTGAAGATTCTGTCGCAATGTTATTTGGGTTCCAAAGCATGGCTAAATTGTAAGCTAGTAATGAGGGCATTAATGTTTCTGAATTCATTTGTCCCCAGTAACGACCCGCAGAATTCCAAGGAACGGAACCTGAGCATAGTCGCTGACTTACTTCTTCAAGGACGGATTCCATTCTTTTTTTAGTTGCGATAAAATTATCTTGTTGTTGTTCTTGCTTCGTGATTGCCGCTATATCTGAAGAAAGATAGTTTTCACGCCATTCCAGATGTTCATCGACGAGTCTATTCAACAATTTCTTGTAACATAAACCATTTTCCGCCTGATCGCCGATAAATAGCGCTCTAAAATCAACCTCTTCTGTCATTATTTTTCGCCTCATTTTTCAATTTTTATACAAATATTGACTTGTAATTACTATACTAGTTAATGAGTATTCTATTTTTTATGTTTTTCCGTCTATTTCAGTGTATTTTCGTAATTTATAAATAAAATGGCTGGTTATCTTGTTATTTTTTAGTAATTAAATGAGTGTTTTATTTTTAAGATAATTACTGAGATAACTGAATAGGTTGGGTCAAAAGCGTTTAGCTCTGAGAACCAAATAGATATTGTGTAACATCAGCTTCTTTCATTCGCTGTGTTTTACAACAATTTCGGTTTATTTTTATAAGAAAGTAAGCGATTCACTTTCTTAGTTGGGATTGCCAGTTGTACAACTGATTAATTGTTTCCGAAGAAGCTGCTTTTGCAACAACGTTTATCAGGTCATAAAACAAGCGTTTAGAATCAAGCAATTGGACGAACCAGCAGTTATTGCGTTATGATGGTTCGGAAATTGCCGAGATTCTGATTGTTTAATAGCCGTTTGTTTGGTTTTAAAGGATGGAATAAAAGTATTCTTTACGTTTGTCTCACTCACGATAATCTGGCAGGATTAATCAATTAAAGTTTTTGATAATTAATTTCAAAAAAGACTGTTATTTGTGAATTATCTATTGAATGCATCATTGTTTTTTAATGAATAGCGATATTTTTTCATGTTCCTCTAATTTTTTTCTGTTTTTTGATTAAATAATAGCATATAATAGAACATGAAGATTTTTCAACTAGAAAAATTTTTTAGTGTTGAGGGAATGGGATTATTTCTAGAGCGTAGGAAGACATGATTTTTATAAGCGAAGTGTGTAATTAAGCTGTAATTTGTGGCAAACGCTTTACTTAAACTTTTTCTACTGAGCATTTAAGAGTAAGCCGATTTTTTAGGAGAAATTGTTGATCTTTGATGTGAAAATAAATCGTTTCTCTTATTGTCAGAAATTAGACATGTTCAAAGAAATTTCTGTAGTGACTATTTTTTTTTGGAGCATTTTTTATAATCATTTTGAAAAATTAGAGTAGATACTAAAGCGGACAAGTTATTGAGAATAAAGTGTTTATTATTAATTTGAACTTGGTACCTTTGTTAGCTGTAGCATATGAAGACTATTTATTGATTAAAAAATAAGTAATCATTTGTTATGGAATCAATTTAGATGTTTCCCAAAAAACAACGCATTATATTTTTATTTAGGAGGATTTTATGGAAAAAAAAGGAACAAAAAAATCAGGGTTGTTATTAATTGCACTTTTTTTAGGTTATACAATGGTATACATCGATAAACTATCGGTCGGCTACTCGCTGATTCCGATTTCTGAAGAGTTTGGCTTAGATCCAGCAGCTAAAGGAATGATTATGAGTGCCTTTTTCTTAGGGTATGCGATTATGCAGATTCCTATGGGGTTGGTTATTAACCGAGTGGGCTCAAGAGTCGTTCTGATTGGTTCTGTTTTGGGAATGGGCTTTTTTGCTTTTCTATTTGGTTTTGGCACTTCGTTAATTATGTTTATGTCGATTCGATTTCTAACTGGTTTATTAGCCCACTCAGGTTATGCTTCATCAGCTAGTAAAGAAGTAACGGTTAATTTTGAACCAGAAAAAAGAACGTTTGCACAAGGAATTTTGTTGTCTTCTTCTGGTGTAGCAGGATTTATTGGACCGTTAGTTCTATCACCAATTATCACTAAAACAGGTTGGAAGACAGCGTATTTAGTTTTAACTGTAGTCGCTGTGTTAATTGCTGTTTTCTTGATTTTGACGATTCCTAAAAATGAAAAGCAAAAAGAAATGAAAGAAGTGGTTGATACTAAAACAGAGAAGGTTTCCATTTTAACTGTGTGGTCTGATATTCGTGTTTGGGTCTTGTTCTTGAGTTCATTCTTTATCAATTCACTTTTATATGGCTTTTCAAATTGGTTGCCAAGTTTCTTGACAAGCGAACGTGGTTTAGCCTTAAATAGTGCAGCGATTATCAGTAGTGTCGGTGGCTTTTTCCTTTTAGTAGGTTCAATTGGAGGAAGTTATGTTGTCGGACGTTTTTTCCAAGGTAAAGAAAAACTTGTAGTGGCTTCTACTGCCGTGATTGGTGCATTTTTAGCATTCAGTGCCTATTTTATTGCTAATTTGACATTATTGGCCATTGTAATGGGCTTTGCGAACTTCTTTTTGATTATTTGTTTTGTAACGATGATGAGTATTCCGTTGAAAATTTTTGCTGGGGCTAAATTTGCACCAAGCTATGCAACACTTGCTACTGGAGGAATTCTTGGCGGATTTGTTTCACCAACGTTGATTGGAGCATTGGTAGAGCTATCTGATGGTCAATATATCACGACGTTCATTTTCTTTTTAGTAGCGGGCTTACTTTCTGCAATAACGATTCTATTCATCAAGCCAAAATAATAAAAATTGGTTTTTAGACATAGTAGCTGTCTTTTAAAATAAAGGAGGAAAATAATTATGAATAATATCCTAGAAGAAATGCCTCAAGCAGATATGGTCAAATGGAGAAGATATTTACATCGTCATCCAGAATTATCATTTGAGGAAGTAGAAACAGCTAAATATATTAAACAAGTATTAGCGGAGTTTCCTAATTTAGAAGTTAAGACGTTAACTGAAAATAGTGTGATTGCAATCTTAAAAGGAAGTAAACCTGGTAAAACGATTGCGTTACGTGGTGATATTGATGCATTACCAATCATAGAAGAATCAGATGTAGAATTTCCCTCCGAAAATCCTGGTGTGATGCATGCTTGTGGACATGATACGCATACAGCAATGCTTTTAGGTGCAGTTAAAACTTTGACAGGGATGCAAGATAAAATTGCTGGAACGGTAAAATTCATCTTTCAACCAGCGGAAGAAGAACCACCAGGTGGAGCTAAATTATTAGTAGAAGCAGGTGTGATGGATGATGTAGATATGGTTTTTGGTCTGCATATTGCACCAAATATTCCAACAGGAATGATTGGTACGAGAAAAGGCGCATTGACTGCAGCTTCAGATGTCTTTACCCTGAAAATCCAAGGAAAAGGATCTCATGGTTCAACACCAGAATTAGCAATTGATCCAATTTTGATTGGTGTTGAAGTAATCAATAATTTAAATCATATTGTTTCTAGAAACGTAAGCCCATTTTCTAATGTGGTCATTTCGATTGGTGAATTCAATGCAGGGAAAAAAGCAAATGTGATTCCAGATACAGCACAAATCCAAGGAACAGTTCGTACAAATGATAAAGAAGTAAGAATGTTTGTGAAAAAACGGATTGAAGAAACCATAGCAGGAATTTGTGAAGTTTATGGTGCTTCTTATGAATTAGATTATTTACTAGGTTACAGTCAAGTACTCAATGATAACCATGCGACTGATATCGTAAATGAAGTTGCTGAAAAAGTTGTTGGGAAACAACGCATGTTTGAATCACCACAAATGATGGGCGGCGAAGATTTTTCTGCCTATACTGATGTAAAACCAGGCTCGTTCTTTATTTTAGGTGGAGGAACTGCCGCAGAAGGTTGCGGTTATATGAATCATCATCCTAAATTTAAGATTATGGAAGAATGTTTTAAAGTTGGTGCAGCGATGCATACACAAATCGTTCTTGATATTCTAGGCGATAAATAGAGATATGAGAAATTAATCTAAAAGTAATACAAGATTTTATTAGGTTGAACAAAAAAGCTAAAACCTTCCAAACTACGCAATACGCATTTGGAAGGTTTGGCTTTTTTGTTTTTATTCAGTTACTGTTTAGTTAATTGGCGGATGGCTATTTTACATAAACTAATTCGGCAAATTGTTGATATTTATTCACTTGTTTAAGTGTGAATCGTTTTAGTTGTTCTTTTTGTGTAAAAAGTGGGATACCCGCACCTAAAAGGACAGGAGCGACTTGGATGATTAACTGATCAACTAAATCTGCATTTAAAAGTGTTGCTAAAAGTTGATGACCACCAACAATCCAAATGTTTTTATTTGTATCTATTGAGCGGACAAAATCAGATACGTCGCCTTTAGTAGGAATAAAACCTTCAGCTGAAAGTTTATCTGAATGAGTAAAAACATAATTTTTTGTTGTAGGGTAAAATGAAGCCGGTTGTTCATTTTTTGCTAATTCATTAAAGGTACGTTTTCCCATTATAGTAATATCCATCTTTTGGTAAAACGATTCATAGTCGGTATCATCTGGGGAACCTGATTGGTAAAGCCATTCTAAATCATGATTTTTATCGGCTAAATAGCCATCGATCGAAATACAGCCATAAAAAAAGACGCTCATTGTTATGCTCCTTTCAGTTATTGAACTATTGTAACATCAATTTCATCAGAATTATAGTCACGAATCGCTGGAACTTATTGTTAGAAGTCTCGTATGCTAGCGTCTGTTTACGAATGCTTGAGAAAGTTGAATCATCGAGAAATTTTACTGAAACTAAAAAAATTTTGTCACTATATTTTCAGAAGTAGCTAAAAAAATTCCCCCTCGAACTGGGTAAGCCCGAGTAGGGGATTTAGTTATTGATTTGTCTTTTCTTTGTCCTGTCTTTTAAAAACTAATAAAAGTAAAATGAATAAGATGCCTAATCCTATAAAGAATAGCAAGTTGGACACGTTTTCGTTTCCTTTTGGCAAATCTTTAGAGGTCGTTTCGAATATAATACTCTCATTAGTAGAAGAAGGATTTGTTTCTTTTTCAGATGAGCTAGTAGAGGTCTCAGGTTTCCCTAAAATTCCTTCTACTATAATATTATTATCCATAAAATCCCTCCTGTCCATTTACCGTTCTTCAATTATTCCTTAGTTCCAGCTGATTGCATCAAATTTTAGTGTCAGATCATAATTCACTTTTAATTGTTCTGTAGCTGTAGCAGTACCAGTATAAGTGAAAGTAGTGCTGTTAGTTGTTGGATCAGTTACTTCTGGATCAGTACTAGCTGTTTGACCTTTTGAGTTTGCTAGATTTGCTACTGATGAACCAGTTACACTTGAAACAGCTCCCGCTTCAATCAATGGAACTGTCGTTGATCCGCCAACACTTAAGTTTAGAGCGAAATCATTAGGCAATGTTGCTGGATTTCCAGCTCTTGCTGCAAAGGCCTCTGTTGTGATTGCTACAGGTCTACCAGAGTTGTTTGTGATAGTATAGGTTGGTGCTTTAATCGTTGTACTTCCAACTGTATTATAGAAAATAGTTTTTGTTGGTACCGTCACATTAATCCAGTCGTCACTGCCTTCTGGAATGGTCGCTCCAGGATCTGTGTTGTCAGCTCCAAGTGTTCCATTAACTTCAATATCGGCTGTATCTGCTCCGCTAATTGTTTGTTGCGAATCTGTATCTGTTCCGTCATTCGCAAATGCTGGAGTTGCTGCTGAAAGTCCTCCTAAAATGGCTAAACTGAATAAAGTTACAAAACTAATTTTTTTCATTTGAATCTTCCTCTCTGTTTGTTAGATTTTTATTTGACATTAAATGTAACGCCTGCAGAAACTTGACCTTGTTTTTCTTTCGTTGTTGCATTATATAAGCTAAAAGTCGCAGTGGACTTGTAACTACCTTTTGGTAATGTTTTATCAAGTGTTACTTGTTTGATTTCTTCTCCTGGTTGAATGGCACCAGAGGAATAGATAAGATCTCCACCATCATCTAAGCGAATCTCTACATTAATTGGATATGCATTTTGTGGTGGATTTTGAATCAATAATGAACCACTCATGTTGGAGGTATTGATTTCAGCTTTTGAGCCAATGACCATATTGAAATTACTGCTATCAACAGCTACTTGAGCGAATTTTTCCAAATCTTTATCAGATATTTTAGCTGCATTTTTCCCATCTGGAAGAAAATCACCACTAATCACGGATACAGGCTCTGTTGGATTGAAGTATTTTTGATAAACAAAATAGCCACCAACAGCAAGTAATAACAGTAAAAGTAGAAGTAACAACCATTTCTTTTTATTGTCTTTTTTTTCCTCAGTTTTATTTTTCATGAGCTTTCTCCTTTTTATTGACTTAAGTCTTCATAATAGAATGTAAATTGATAATTAACTTTTTGTTGACTAGTTAGCGGACCAGAGTAATTGCCATCTAAAAAAATCGTAGCAGCTGTATTTCCTTGCCAAAACTCTTGAAGGTTCAATTCTTGGTTTCCAGAATAGTCATCTGATAAAGGACCCCAAATAGGACCATTTGTTCCACTTGAATCATATGTCGTATTTAGTCGCAGAATTAATTCTTGATTTGGTAAAGATGAAAAAGAATCAACTAACTTAACGGTATTTTCTTCATTTTCTTTTACCGATTGAAGAGTAACACCGATAGGAACATTACTATTATTAGTGATTTTAGCGCCACCATCAACATTTTCTGCTTTTCCAAATGTACCAACTTTGCTGGTATTGAAGTTCAAAGATTCAACTGGAAAAGAAACATTGATAACCGAAGAAACATCAACTTGTGTTTCAACCCATTTGGTTGTGATTCCAAAACCTGCAACGGGCGCGCTACCATCTTCTTTTCCAATGATTTCGGACAAGCGAGTGTAAAGATAATAAGTTCCTGGTTTCAACTGTTCAAATTGCACAGCCGTAGCTGTTTGGAGATTAAAGTTACTGCCAGTTGAGCCTGTGATGGGGATGTCTTTTTGTTGAATAAATCCACTTGTACCTGTAGTTGCATTTGTAATGGCAGTTTGTGCAGTGGCATCAGTTATCGTTTGAGTAGAGCTAAACAAGCGTTGGCTTCCTAATTTATAAGTGACATTGGTTAAATCTCGATTAGCAGGTGTGATTTGTTCAATATGCGCATCGATATTACTTGCATTGGAGGACGTATCACTGATAGCGCTCACTGAGTTTTCGATAGATAGGTCTTCTTGATAAACTACACCTGAATGATTAGTAACCGTTGAACCTAGCAATGTGTATGTGGAACTTGGCTGAAAAGTATTTAATGTGGTTAATTGATTATCTCTACCTAAGGCTAATAAACTGTATGCGTTCGTTGTGGTTGAATCTGTTCGATTAAATTGAATTGACCTATTTGTCGCAGATAAAAAAGAGCCTGTTCCAGAAACTGTCGTATCTCGAAAAATAATATAATTTGGATGGTTGGCATTAACCACAAAATTAGAAGCATTTGATCCGGTATCGATGGTACCAGTATTTTGAAAAACACCTGTTGAATTTTCGCCAAAATTTAACGTAGCACCACTGCTATTACTGTTGACATCGAAATTGTTCGTTGCATTTATTCTGTTGTATTTTAAATGAGCATTTTGTCCAACCGTAATTTGTGGCTGAGCGGAAGCTGTAAACATGTAACGTTTGATACTTTGGATTTCCAAGCTAGCATTATTTTCAATTGTTAAATGCATTTGTCCGGCATTTCCATTCGCTCTAAAAAATATCGTTTCTTGATTATTAAGGTGGTTGATTGTTGTTTTACTACCTTGTTTAACTGTTACATTTTGAACTCCTTCAGTAAATTCTCCACCTGTTCCAGTGGCATTTGGCATTTGAAAATTATTTGTACCGCTAAAATTGATTGAAGATCCTGTTCCGCCTGCAAATTGGAAGGGTTGCGCTCCGTTAATCACATAGTAATTAACATTCTCAATATTTAGCGTAAAGTTTGTTGTACTTGAACCAACAGTATGCATAATCCCATAGTAATTGCTATTTGGATATTCTTGGCTGCCGAAGTTTACATTTTTATAAGTCACTGTCAAATTTGGTTTATTGGAAACGTAAAATTGATAACCAGTATAGTTTGTTCCTTGATATAAGAAGGAATGACCATTACCATCAATCACTGAATTTTGAATAAATTGAAATTTTGCTGCCCAATTTGTTCCAGTAATATCGGCTGTTAGTTGGATATATAGGCTACCTCCTCCCGCTGGAGTAGCGGCTAAAGCCGCTACTAAATCTGTTTCATTCCCGACTAGAAAAGGATTGCTTTGACTACCATCACCAGTTGTTGCAAGTAATGCGGCACGAGGAGAAATTTTTGGTTGATCCAAAGATTGAGTTGTTTCCGACGTGCTACTTGTTTCTTCAGAAGTTTCTGTTGATTCAGATGAAGTAGAACTATCTGTGTTTTCAGAAGTCTTATTTAGTCTAGAACTAGCGCTTGATTGAGTCGATTCTGCTACAGTTGTAGAAGTGATCGAATCAGAATAGACACTGCTATCTTCAACTGCAAAAGTTGTTTTTCCGATTAATAAAAAAATTAGAATGATTAACCATTCGAAGTATAAAATAATTTTTTTTGGCTTCATCTGATTCGCCTCCTTGACTGATTCTTTATTTATGAGATGATTATAAAATCAATAATTAGTTAATGCAAAAAAAGGAAAGGAAAATCACTAGAAAAATGAGTCGGAAGTACTTGGAAACCTTTATTTTAAGCCATTATTCAAAAAAGTCTTGTAGAAAAGAAGAAAATGAATACTTTATAAAAACATCTTTTTTTGAGGAGAAAAAGTATGGATTAAAGTAAACGAGTTGAGTAGATATTGTTAGCAAATTTCTTGAGGACAAAAAAGAAAATGAGTCAACACTCACTAAGTAAATAGAACGAATAGTTCACAAGTCGTTCTATATTTAAGTGTTCTACATTCGCTTATTCTAATCAATAAAAAGTGATGATTTGTTCCAACGTCTATTAGAGAATGTTCGGGTAGTCTAACTTATCCATGATAAAGTATAATAAGGATTGAACTTATTTGTTAACGTGTTGTACAATTTACAGATCAAAAAAAATTTTTAGTATTGATTTTAAGCGATAAGTGATTTGTGCAATTTCATTCATCAGAAAAATCGAGGAGCGTATAGAGTATGCGAAATATCAAATTAACAATTGAATATGATGGAACGAGATACCTTGGTTGGCAGAGATTAGGAAATTCTGACAAAACAATTCAAGGGAAAATCGAGAATATTTTGAAGCAAATGACTGGCGAAAAAATTGAGATTATTGGCTCCGGTCGGACAGATGCTGGAACACATGCGAAAGGACAAATAGCTAATTTTAAGACAGAAACTTCAATGGAGTTACCTGAAATGACTGATTTCTTAAATCGTTATTTGCCGCAAGATATTGTGATAAAAAAAGTAGAAGAAGCGTCAGAGCGATTTCATGCTCGTTATAATGCAAAGGGAAAAAAATATAGCTATTATCTGTGGAATGATCCAATTCCTTCAGCGTTTGAACGTCATTTTAGTTTTCAGTATGCACAAAAGCTTGATCTTGAATTAATTGAACAGGCTTGTCAAAAATTAATTGGAAAACATGATTTTATTGGTTTTTCTGCGTTGAAAAAGTCTAAAAAATCAACGATTCGTACAATTGAAGAATTATCGGTAAAAAAAGAAGGAAAGCTTCTTCATTTCACATTTATTGGTGATGGTTTTCTGCATAAGATGGTTCGAATCATCATGGGAACATTAGTAGAAATCGGTTCAGGAGAAATGGAAATTGAAATGATTGATGAGATATTCGAGCGTAAAATTAGAAGTGAGGCAGGAATAACAGTACCTGCGCAAGGATTATTTCTTGACGAAGTGTATTATAAGTAAAATTTTCTACAAGTATAGTTGTATATTGTGAAAGGAGTTGGCAATTGAAAATGGCAGATGAGTTAATAATTCGTTTTGCGGTAGAAAAAGACATCCCATTGATTTTAACATTGATCAAGGAATTGGCAGATTACGAAAAACTATTACATGAAGTTGTCGCAACAGAAGAGATTTTGCGTAAATCGTTGTTTCAAGATAAGAAAGCTGAAGTCATTATTGGAGAAATTGACGGAATTCCCATTTCTTTTGCTTTATTTTTTAGCAATTTTTCGACATTTTTAGGGAAGCCAGGATTGTATCTAGAAGATCTTTATGTGAAAGAAGCTTATCGAGGTCGGGGAATTGGAAAAAGAATGCTAGCTTTCTTGGCCGAGATTGTTTTAAAAAGAGATTATGGCCGTTTAGAATGGTGGTGCTTAGATGAAAATCAGCCTTCGATTGAATTCTATAAAAAAATGGGCGCCAAATCAATGGATGAATGGACAGTCTTTCGTGTGACTGGTGAACAGTTAGAGCAACTTGCAAGGAATGTGAAATAAGATTGGAATAAAAGTGGATAGCTCTGAGAAACGAGTAGATATTGTGCAACATCCACTCAGTTCATTCACTGGGTTTTACAATAATTTCGCCTTATTTCCGAAGAAGGTCCTTCACACCCCTTTTCTTTTTAATGAGGATGAGACAAAAGAAAAAGACGTTTGTTTTATAACTTTGATAATCAGAGTACCATTTAAAAAATATGCTCTAAATCTGAACCGTACGTTATTTTTATAATAAGAAATTGACGGGAAACAGCACTGTTTATGTTGTTTTCTGTCAATTTCTTTTTTTATTTAATAGGAATAAAACTTTCTCTTACAATCAGTTGCGTCGGATAGGTCACAATGATTGCTTCTTCACGAATAGCATCGATTCGTTCAAGGGCTAAGCGAACGGCTGTTTTACCAATTGATTTTGCGTTGATTTGAACACTAGTCAATTTAGGCGTTAATTTTTCTGTTAATTCAAGATTATCAAAACTAACGAGTACAATATCTTTGCCAATCGTTAGTTTTTTTTCTTGAATTGCGTTGTAAGCTCCAGCCGCCATTAAATCATTTCCTAATAATAAAGCTGTGGGTCTATTGTCGCTTGTTTCCAGTAATTGTCGTGTCAATCGTTCACCACTCGCTTCATCCCAAGCACCTAAACGGCAATCAATAAATCGTTCAAGTTTATTTTCTTCCATAAAACGTAAGTAAGTTTGGGTTCTTTTTTCATGAGTTGCAATGGTTGGTTGTCCTTCTTCGTTAAAATCAGCTTTTTTTCCACCGATATAGGCAATATTTTGATGACCATTTTCTAAAAATAATTCTAAAACAGAACGAGTCATCCGTTCTAGGTCACCGTAAACCATATCGACATTTTGCTGTATTTCTGGATTATCAACGATAATTAGCTGTTTATTTTGAGCTAAGATACTATTGATGGCGCTTTTTGTGACCGTTCCAATAATAATAATCGCGCCTAGCTGGTCTAAATCCGTCCATTTTTTAGGGCTATCTGGAAGATGATAAATCCGATTCATTCCTAGATGAAGTCTTCGTGCTTCTTCCTCTAATCCAATTTGTAATTCTTTATAGTAGCCCTCGGCGGCTGCTTTTTGGCTGATAGTTGAGATAATTCCAATTGAAGGCAATCTTTTTTTTACATACTTTCGTTGATTGATATCATAATTTAAATTGGCAGCAACTGCAAAAATGCGCTCTTTGGTTGTTTCGGCGACACTAATGGTTTTATCATGGTTTAATACACGGGAAACAGTTGCTGGTGAGACATTTGCTTTTCTTGCGACCTCTCTAATTCCGACCATTTCATTCACTCCTTGTAAAAATTCTCTTGACAAAAGTGTTTAGTAAACAGTATACAGGAATTATAAGAAAATAAAAGCGTTTTCTTTTTAGCGTGTTGAATTAAAAAACTAGTATCTGTCTGATAAGCGCTTTTAGATAGCTTCAAATTAAGAAAGGATGTTGTCAAACATGAAGGAAAGAATCACATGGTTAGATGATCCACAAGTATTTAAGGTGAATCAATTAGATCCGCGTAGTGATCATCAATGTTTTGCTTCAAGGGAAGAAGTAAAACAAAAAAGTTCTAGAGAACAATCGTTGAATGGTGAATGGCGTTTTCACTATTCAAAAAATGCGCAAGAGAGACCAAGTCATTTTTTTGAGAAAGAATTTGATGCGCATTTGTTTGATACGATTACTGTTCCTGGTCACATTGAATTAGCAAACTATGATAAAATCCACTACATCAATACGATGTATCCGTGGGAAGGGCATGAATTTAGAAGACCGGCTTTTACTAGTGAACAAGCTGGTGATGGTCAAGGGATGTTTTCCGAAGCAGAATATAATCCAGTTGGCTCTTATTTAACAGAATTTGAATTAGAAGCTGGACTTAAAGATAAAGAGGTTACGATTCGCTTTGAAGGTGTGGAACAAGCGATGTATGTTTGGTTAAATGGAAATTTTGTTGGTTATGCGGAAGATTCATTTACTCCAACTGAGTTTGATTTGACCCCCTATTTAGAACAGAAAAATGTTCTTGCGGTAGAAGTTCATAAACGAAGCACTGCAGCCTTTTTGGAAGATCAAGATTTCTTTCGTTTTTTCGGCATTTTTCGTAATGTCGTTTTACTTGGAAAAGGAAAAAATCATTTAGAGGATCTGTGGATTAGGCCCCATTTAGATGCAAATTATTGTCATGGAACAGTTGATCTTGAATTACAATTTCAACAAGTTCAAGCAGGTAGTTGTGTTCGCTTGGTTATTTTGGATACGCAAGGACATTCGATTTATCAAGCAGAACATTCACTTAATGAAAAAATGACGCTTAAGACAGATGAGTTTAGAAATGTATTACGTTGGGATCATTTTCAACCGAATCTTTATACACTTGAACTTGAAACAGTTGATGGAACAGGAGTAACAAACGAATTTGTGACTTATCCATTTGGGTTTCGGACGATTGAATTAAAAGATAAGGTAATGTCCTTAAATGGAAAACGATTGATCATAAATGGAGTGAATCGACATGAATGGAATCCGCAAACTGGTCGTGCAATCACACGCTCAGATATGGAAGCCGATTTAGAGACGATCAAAAAGGCAAATATCAATGGTGTTCGAACCGCTCATTATCCTAATCAAATCCCTTGGTATTTTTTATGTGACCAAGCTGGGATTCATTTGATGGCAGAAACGAATTTGGAATCGCATGGTTCTTGGCAAAAAATGGGCGCAGTAGAGCCATCTTATAATGTCCCAGGTGCTTTTCCTCAATGGGAAGCAGTCGTGTTAGCTCGAGCAAAGGCGAATTTTGAAACATTTAAAAATCATACGAGTATTTTATTTTGGTCGTTAGGCAATGAGTCTTATGCGGAAGAAAATATTCGAAAAATGAATGAGTATTTTAAGCAAGTGGATCCAGAACGTTTGGTCCATTATGAAGGGAATTTTCCAAATCCATCTTTTGAAACGACGATCTCGGATATGAAGAGCCGCATGTATGCAACACCTGCTGAAATCATCGATTACTTTAAGAATGATGGTCGCAAGCCCTTTATTTTATGTGAGTATATGCATGATATGGGCAATTCGTTAGGTGGCTTAAAATCTTATATGGATCTGTTAGATATCTATCCTGCCTACCAAGGTGGCTATATTTGGGATTTTAAAGATCAAGCAATTTTGGTCAAAGACGAGCTTACCGGGCGAGATGTGATGCGTTATGGTGGCGATTTTGATGATAAACCAAGTGATTATGAATTTTCAGGCGATGGAATCGTCTTTGCTGATGGACAAGAAAAACCTGCTCTCCAGGAAGTGAGGTATTATTATGGAAAATACAGTAACTAAGCTAAAAATCATCTTTGGTGATTGTACGTTAGGTGTAAAAGGCTCAAATTGGCACTATATTTTTTCTTATACACGAGGAGGTCTTGAATCGTTAAATAAAGATGGGAAAGAATGGCTATACAGAGAAACACTCCCTACTTTTTGGCGTGCGTTGACAGATAACGATCGAGGAAGTGGCTTTGGTTTTAAATCGGCTATGTGGCTAGGAGCTGATTTGTATCTTCAAGTCAAAGACATTGCTGTACGTGTCGATGGTCAAGAAATCGAAAAACCGTTAGCACCAACTAATAATCAGTATTCAAATACTGAATATGCGGAAACACTAGAAATCATTTTTTCACTTGCAACGAATACTAAACCTAGTACGACTGTAGATGTCTCTTATTTTGTAGCAAGCGATGGGACGATCAAAGTCACGATGAACTATTTTGGACAAGCTGGATTACCAGAATTACCGTTATTAGGATTACGTTTTATTATGCCGACTAAAGCGAAGTATTTTGAGTATGAAGGATTATCTGGAGAAACATACCCAGATCGAATGGCTGGAGGTATCCTTGGGCAGTATAAAATTCAAGGATTACCTGTGACACCGTACTTGGTTCCACAAGATTGTGGCGTTCATATGGAGACAAAATGGGTGGAAATTACGAGAGATTCTACGTTGAATAATGTGGATCGCACAAATGAAGAATTTTCATTACGTTTTGAAGAAGTGACGGGTAACTTTGCGTTTTCAGCATTGCCTTTTAAAGCGGAAGAATTGGAAAACGCGACGCATATTGAAGAGTTACCTCCAGAAAGAAGAACGGTATTGCTGATGCTTGCTAAGGTCAGAGGTGTTGGTGGAATCGATAGTTGGGGTGCGGATGTCGAAGAAGAGTATAGGATTAGTGCAGAAGAAAATCATGAGTTTTCATTTTTGATTAAGTAAGGAACATTTGAATTATAGAAAGCTGAAGTTTGTAGAATGTAATGTTCTAGGAAACTTGGGCTTTTTTTATGGAATTAACTACACTAAATGGGAAATGAAAGTTATTTTTATTAATCTAATTAATCATTGCTATAAAGAATGTTTTTATGTACAATTAGATAGTAAATTTTAATTTTTAGTAATTTATTAAATGTTGAATAGAATCTAATATATACCTATGCTTACTTTGATAATTTTAAATATAAGTTGAAATTTTTTTTGTTACCAAAATGAAATTAAGTTATTTTTGAGTATTTTAATTTAATCAGCAGATAAGAATAATCTTGTTTAGTAGCAGAACTAAGTAAATTTGTACTATATATTTTTAGAAAAGGGGGATTGAATGAAGAAAAAGTTAGTTTATTTGATACTGTTTTTAGTCACTGTTTTTTCTTTTCCATTATTTGTAAATGCTCAAGAGGAAGTATTTTTTAAAGAGATGGATATTTCACCAAGAATGAATTTTATGTACATGGAAATGATTGGGATACCTGCCATTGAAGGAATATATGAATTTTCAAGAGGCAATGCTGGTATGGTGGTAATGCCACTTGCCTATAATAGGAGCAATGATTCTTATTTCAGTTCAGATGAATTTATTAACGAAATGAATTATCCCACAGGAAATGCACTCGACTATCCTACTTAATTCTTTGGCAATGAGCACTATAATTTCAAGACGCAATCTTGGGAAATTTCTAGTTCTGTAGCTTTAACTTGCTTTTATGAAGATGATACGTTTAAATCAGGTTTAGATTTTGCATTCTACAAAACTGAATTAATGAACGGAGAGGGTTTGCTTCTATCTCTACATGAAAATAGCTCAGAATTTGATTTCAAACGTAGTTTTTGGATGTATAGTAATAGAGGAGCTCCTGTTAGCTATAAAGTTAAATTGGATGTACAAAAAATAGCTGGAGAAAATATCAGTTTTACAATGAATAATGTTTCAGAAGTCAACAAAAAAACTTATAATATCAATGATAATAGCAGAAAAACTATAGAATTTGACGTGGATGCAAATGATACACCCGATTTAAAAATAAACTCGGAAAAAAATGGATCAATTGTAAGAATTAAATATATTTATGTTTATGGGATCTTTGATGAAAAAAAGGTTAGTCGTTTAACAATGACGCCTGAAAAATATACATTAGCAATTGGAAAATCAAAATTACTTTATCCTAAAATAGAACCAGATACAGCTGTTAATAAAAAGGTGACATACAAAAGTTCGGATAATTCAATTGTTCAAGTATATAGTAATGGAAAGATCAAAGGCTTAAAAACTGGAGTTGCAACAATTACTGCAACAACTGAAGATGGAGGATTCACAGCTACTTCCATAATAACTGTAGAGTAAAATAGATGGTTCAGCTACGAAACTCTATATCTTTATTTTTATCTGCTGATTAAGTTGAGATACTCAACATTGTAAACTGAAAAAGCCTAAAATGTTCTTTTTTTGAATTTTATATCAAAACGACGAGTTTTAAACAGTTTAGAATAAACTGTAAAAGCAGTTACATTGTGATATTCGAACATACATTTTGGTTGTTCATTGATTAACACAGTTTTAGTACTATTTTTAAGTTTAAGAGAAAACAAGTTTGTTGAGAAACATTGCAAGATTCCGATTAGTCAATCCTACACATAGCATTCAAAATTTCCTCATGCTACAATAATGTTGTATTTCGATTATTCATTAGGAAGTGGAGATAATAATGACGAAACCTATAATGTTTAAAATTGGTCATGTTTTAATAAAAGTAACAGATTTACAACAAGCAGTTTTAGATTATCAAAAACTTGGCTTTAATGTAGTGATGGGAGGGTTACCTGGTAAAGCAACGAATGCGATGATTTATTTTCTAGATGGTTCTTTTATTGAGTTATATAGTACTCCGATGGGCGGAATTACTGGGAATTTAATCCCAAAAATTTTAAGAATTATTCGTACATTTAATCGTGGAAAAGCAGACAGATATATCAATTACACTACATCTCCAGAAGGGATGAATGATTATGCTTTGGATAGTGTTCCACCAGATGCTTTTCTCGAAAATCTTAAACAATTAAATGCTGAAGGATTTACAGTTTCCAAACCAACCCATATGAAACGGATCGATGCAAAAAATCAAAAGAAGGAATGGAATTTAAGTTTTCCCGAAGATTATCGTTTCCCTTTTTTTATGGATGCGTATGTTCCTAAATTAGAGCCGGCGAAAGCTGAAATGATGCATCAAAATGGTGTTTCTGGCATTAAGGAATTGGTGATTCAAGTTCCAGATTATGAATATTTCATTAATCATTATAAAAAACTAACTTCTAATTATAGAGAAGAGGATCAACAGAGCTTATTTTACTTTAATGATAGTTGTATAATTATTCGTCGCAATTCCATTTTTAAAATGGTATCTATTACTTTAGTTAGTGATACAGAGTTAAATTTACCTGTGGAGTTAACTCATGGTGTTGATATCAAAAGTTAAATTTATTTAAAAATCAATTTTTTTAAAGAATTGTGAGTGAAATAAAAGTAGCGTTTACTTTTGTTTCACCCACAGTTTTTTTAGTCTGTACCTATCATCAAATAATTATCTATTCATTTTTAGTATTTAGCTGTATGAAAGCATTCATTTACTGGATATCTGTTTTTACAGGTAACGTTCGAATAATCGGTAGTCTAATTTTCACTGTTGTACCTACACCAATCACTGAATGAACGGTAAGACCGTAGTTTTCGCCATACATCAATTGAATTCGTTCGTTGACATTTGACATGCCGATTCCTGAAAAATAATCAACTTTCTTTTCTTGTGATAGGGAAGGATCAAACCCATCTCCACTATCAACAATTTCAAAAATTAATGACTCTTGTTTTAGCTTTCCATAAATTGTAATAAAGCCTTGTTCGGTTGAATGAAAGGCATGTAAGTAGGCATTTTCTACGATTGGTTGAATAATCATATTTGGGATATACAAAGATAATAATTCTTCTGGCATCATTATTTTGGTTGAGATGTTATCGCCATAGCGTAAGGCTAAAATCGTGATGTAGCTTTGAATACTATGCAATTCTTCTTCGACTAAAATAACTTCCTCTTTTTTACTTAATGTACTTCTAAGTAAATCGATAAAACTTTCTAATCCTTCGACGGCTTTTTCATTTTCTTGTTGCCAAATCATAAATTTAATACTAGTTAGCGTATTATAAATAAAATGTGGTTGAATTTGAGCCTGCATTGTTTGAATTTCCAAGGTTCTTTTTTTCTGTTCGTTTTTTACCGAATTGATATAGTATGCATGTAAATCTCCTAATAGTTGATTGATTGTATTACCAAGAATCTGTACTTCATAAATACCTTGGTCAGGAACATCTATTTTCAAGGAATTTTTATTAATATTTTTGAGGGAATTGATTAGTCGGTAAATTGATTTTGTATTCCGATTCAAGTAGATGAAAACAAAAAAGCCCACTAATAGGATTGAAGCAATACTATATAAAATGATTGGGAGTAAGACACCCATTTGATTGGTCAGCGATTGAATATTTACTTGACTGACTAAAGATAGATTTTGGCGATAAAGAGCTAAACGAGTCAGTTGATCAGTTCTAGTTGTTTTTGTTTCATTAAGGTCGATTTGATCAAGAAAGGTTGATTGCGTTCCAATCCGTTTTGTTACATTTGAAGTGATGATTTTTTGTTGATCATTGACCACATAGATTTCAGATATTTCTGGATTAACCATGGATTTAAATAGATTTGCTAATTGATCAGCAGAAATGGAAACGACTGCATAGCCATAAACGCGATTCAAGGAATTTTTTAGTTTTTTGATAAAAAGAATGCTTTCTGAATTTTTGTCACGCAGAGTTAGACCGTAGTCTGTATAAATCATTTGCGTAACAAAGGGTGATTCGCTGACAGTTTTGATGATATCGGATTGAAAAAAAGTAGTCGCGTTGATTGAAACCAACATTTCACTATCAATCCAGGTACGGCCATTTTCTCCGTAAACAATAAGGTCATAATCGATTGTAGGGAATGTTTCTCCAAGTGACGTGTTCATTTTTTGAACAGAACTTAATTGATTAAACTGATCAATTGAAGAGAAGTCGCCATCCGCACTAAAATATTCATGAACAGAAGGGTTGGCTTCAATCATTGCTAATGTATTTTCAATTGAATCATTCAGTGTCTCGAAATCTTTCTGAATTTTCTTTAGCACGACGGTATTTGATTTATCGAAAAGTTCGATATACACATTTTTTGAGCGATGATAGATAAATAAAGAAATGATGATGGCTTGTGCACAAAGTCCGATAAAAATGATTACGATTAGTTTCGTAAATAATTCATATTCTTTCAATTTTTTACTCATTTCTTCAATCGTCCTTTACGGTATTGTGAGGGAGTGATACCCGTTTCTTCTTTAAAAACTCTAGAAAAATAACCTAATTCGGTATAGCCGATTTCGTAACAAATTTCAGAAAGCGAGAGAGTTGAGTGAACGAGATACTCTTTTGCCTTGGTGATTCTGACTTTTTTTAAATATTTTGAAAAAGAAAGACCATATTTTTCAGTAAAAATCGTTGATAAATAACCGTAAGAAAAATGGTATTTCTCAGAAATCATTTGGAGATTGATTTCTTGGTTATAATTCTCTTGAATAAATTGATAAACTAGTGTTAAAACTTCGGAGTTATTGCCCTTTGTTGGTGCAATTATTTTTTTTAGTTGTTCAATTGTTGTCATCACAAATTCAGTAAATTCATCAAGAGACCGCGATTTCGAAATTAGTTTAGGAACAGTATCTTTTAGCAAAGTAACGGTGTTGTCTTTTTCATAATCATCTTCTAATACACTGATTAATGCATAGAATTGATTGATTGCTTCATGTTTTAAGTAAGTTGGATTCAATTTTAGTGAAGTCAATAGCTGCATATAATTTTGCAGTTCTGTAATTGAACTTAGGTAATCTTTATTTACGATTGTTGTTAAATATTTATTTGTATTATGATCATATCTTGGGAGTAAAGGAGCAAGATCGTCAACGGAAACAATCAATTGATTTCTGTAATAAAAAGATTGTCCTTTGCTTTGTTTTTGCAACTTTAAAAAAACATTCCTCAAGTCTGATAGTAGGAAGGCTTCTGAATAAATAAAAAAGTAATCCTTATGGGAGACAGCGCTCAGTTTGAATTTAGTAATCAATTGTTTAAACTGTTCCTCGGAAGAAGTATTGATTAAAATGCCTTGTTCCTGTTCATTTGTTTTATAATAAAAGCATTGTAACCTAGAAGAAGAAAATTGTGTTTTTTCCGTTTTGAAAAAATGATAAAAGGACTTAGTTGTTTCAGCTGTTGCTTGTTCATATATTAAAAAAAATAACGAGTGATCGAATGAATTTAGTTCAAATGTAAATTCTGGAATTAGTTCGGACAAATAATGTCCAAGTGATTGACTAAGTTGTTCTTCTTTCGATAAAGAAATTAGTTCAGTTGTTTTGGCTACTTTTTTTGATAGTGATTTGAGTGCAATCAATAAAACTTCAGCATTTAGCTTGGGTTTCAAAATATAGTCTCCAGCGCCTTCTTTAAAGGCATCTTTAACTAAATGAAAGTCATCATAACTTGATAAAATTAATACTTGAAGATCTACTTGCTGTTGCTTTAATTGTTTGACTAAGTCAATTCCATTCAACTCAGGCATCATTAAATCGGTGATGAGTAGATCAATTTTATGTTTCTTACAAAAATCAAGCGCTTCCAACGGATTTGTAAAAATACCAGTTAGATGATAGTTATTTTCTGACCAGTTGATCAGGTTTTTTAAACCAGAAAGAATGGTTTTTTCATCATCGACAAGTACTACGTTAAACACTTCTGTCACCTACTTTTCAATCGTTTGTTAATCTAAAAATACTGTAAATTTAAAAGGAATGCAAGGTGATTTTGGCTAAAATTAGCGTGTAATCAACAAAAAAATTTGTACTTTTTTCTGATAATTGGATTTTTTCTAGAGGTATTCATAAAAATAAGTAAACGCTTTCTTTTTCTGTTATTATAAAAATACACTTAAGTGACTAAACGAATAGGCGGGGGAAAAATGAAACTCAAAAAAATTTTAACTGGATCGATTGCTTTTTTTGCAGCAGTAACATTGTTAGCGGGATGTGGTTCTTCAGAAAAAAAAGCAGCTAAAAGTGAAGATAAAATCACTGTTTGGGCTTGGGATGAAACCTTCAATATCAAAGCAGTCAATGAAGCGAAAAAAATTTACGAGAATAAAGATGTTGATATTGAAGTGGTTACGATGTCACAAGATGATATCGTTCAAAAATTGAATACTGGTTTGGCTAGTGGAAATAAAGATGGGTTACCAAATATTGTACTGATTGAAGATTACCGTATTCAAGGTTATTTAACTTCTTATCCAGATGCGTTTGCTGATTTAACAGATATCGTAGATGAAGCGGCGTTTGCTCCATACAAATTTGCGGTTAATAAAGTAGATGATAAGATTTATGGTGTTCCATTTGACTCTGGCGTTACAGCGAATTTTTATCGTACGGATTTAATGAAAGAAGCAGGCTATTCGGAAGAAGACATGGAGAATTTAACTTGGGATTCTTATTTACAAGTTGCTCGGGATGTTAAAGAGAAAACAGGTAAAAAAATCACGGAAGTTAATCCATCAGATTTAGGCCGTGTCCGAATGATTATGCAACAAGCTGGAGAATGGTACACAGCTGAAGATGGAAAAACCGTGACGATTGAAAAAAATAAATCATTAAAATATGGATTAGAACTTTTTGCGACGTTGATCAAAGAAGATTTAGTTGAACAAACTTCTGATTGGAACGGTGGTGTTTCTGCTGTACAGTCTGGCGAAATAGCTTCGACACCAATTGGATCTTGGTATTCTTCAACAATCCAAGGTGCTGAGGATCAATCTGGGAAATGGCGAATTGCGCCGATTCCCGCTCTACCAACTAATTTACAAAAAGCGCAAGCTTCTAATCTGGGTGGTGCAGGTTGGTATTTACTAAAAGGTGTCGCTGGTGAAGAGCAAGGGAAAGAATTTTTAAGTAAAACATTTGCTACAAATGAAAAACTAATGGGAATTTTAGCTGAAGAAATTGGTTTAGTTTCAACTATGACGAATGCCAAAGATCAACCAGCATACCAAGAACCTTCTGAATTTTACAGTGGTCAAAAAGTTTTTGAAGATTTTTCAAAATGGACAGAAGAGATTCCAACGGTTAATTATGGGCATGAAACGTATGCAATCGAATCGGTTGTTACAGAAGCCTTGTCTCGAATTATCAATGGCGAAGATACAGACAAAGTTTTAGCTGATACGCAAAAACAAGTAGAAGCACAACTTGCAAATTAGTTCATTTAGCTTCAGCATATATGCATAAATAAATTGATAACCAGGCTGCTTCTATTCTAGAATACCAAAACAGTTATTCTATAAAGAAGCAGCTTTTACTGATGCCGATGGTAAGAAGGTAGGCGTGGGTGAGACAAAAGTAAAAAACACTTTTGTTTAATCTCTTAAAACCGAACAAACGGCAGAAAACAATCAGAATCTCGGCAATTTCCTAACCATCATTCATTGCAAAGAACGCAATAACTGCTGGTTCGTCCAATTGCTCAATTCTAAGCGATTGTTTTATGACCTGATAAACATTGGTGCAAAAGCAGCTACTACGCTGCGCTTTGATCACAACAATTTCTAAGAGCTAAAGCTCTAAGAATTGAAGGCTTCAGAAATAAGCCGAAATTATTGTAAAACACAGCGAATGAAATAAGCTGATGTTGCACAATACCTACTCGGTTATCAAAAATTTGAAGAGCACCAAGTAGGAATCATTCAACATCGAAAGGAAACCTTTCGTGTTTCTTGTCATTTTCGGAAATTCCTTCTTATTGCGATAAACCACGAAGAACGTAGTGATTCGATGATGCATCGTACCTACTTGGTTCTCGGAGCTAACCGCCTTTGTCCCAACCTCTTTAAAAAACAATGATAAAAGTGAAAAAATCATTTAAATAAAAATTCTCTGTCGCTTTTTTGATGACTAATTGAGAAATAATCGTATGAAATTTTCTTTAGCAACCTCATTTAACTATCAAGTCATTGTTTTTTTACTATCGATTTAAAGACAATCTAGCTAATAATTAGTAAGGAAAGGATAAAAAAATGAAAAAAAAAGATCTATTTAGAAATGGAGATGCTTTCCTCATTATTCCCGTCATTTTGATTTCATTGATGGTTTTTATTCCCATGATTTTTGCGTTGATTACTTCATTTCAAAGTGGTCCTCCTGTGAATATGACATTTAATGGATTAGGGAATTATCAACGAATGTTGACGGATGCGACATTTAAAAAAGCTTTTTTTAATACGTTTTTATATTTATTGGTTCAAGTGCCAATTATGTTATTTTTAGCATTACTTATTTCTAATTTTTTAAATGACAAGAAATTGAAATGTAAAGGGTTGTTTCGAACAGCGATTTTTTTACCTTGTATCACTTCGATGGTTAGTTATTCTTTAATCATGAAAAGTCTATTTTCTCAATCAGGAGTTATAAACAATTTCTTAATGAATTTTGGCTTGATTGACGCACCAATTGGCTGGTTGACTCATCCAGTTTGGGCTAAGGTTCTAATTATTATTGCGATTACGTGGCGTTGGACAGGCTATAACATGATTTTCTTTTTGTCTGGAATGCAAAACATTGATCCGGAAATCTATGAAGCGGCAGATATTGATGGGGCTTCAAAGTGGCAACAATTTCTTAAAGTCACTATTCCCAATCTTAAACCGATTATCTTATTTACTTCAATTACATCCACGATTGGGACATTACAGCTATTTGATGAAGTTCAAAATATTACTAACGGCGGTCCTGCAAATGGGACTCTAACTCTTTCGCAATATATTTATAATTTAAGTTACAAATTTACACCTAATTTTGGCTATGCAGCAGCTGTTTCTTTTGTAATTGTATTATTCATTGTTATTTTATCTGTGATTCAAACAAAGGTCGGAGGGGAACAGTGAAATGGAAGCAACTAGAAAACCGAACAGATCAATGAAAACGATTAGTTTACTGGTCCTTAAATATGTTTTACTAAGCGTATTTTCTTTTATTTCGATTTTTCCATTTATTTGGATGATTTTAGGAATGACGAACACGCCGGTAGATATTACCGCTGGCAAAATAAAAATTGGGAATCATTTTATGATTAACTTTCAAAATCTATTTTCTAATGAATTGAATTTTACTCACTCTTTATGGAACTCAGCTGTGATTGCGATCGTAACAACTGTGTTGGCATTACTGATTTCTTCGATGGCGGGGTACGGTTTTGAAATTTATAAATCTAAAAACAAAGAAAAAGTATTCAATATTCTTTTGTTATCAATGATGGTTCCTTTTGCTGCATTGATGATTCCACTATATCGAATGTTTTCAAAGTTGAATGGGACGATTTTTGGAATCAATAGTCTTTTTGTTGTGATTCTACCATCAATTAGTACAGCCTTTTTGATTTTCTTTTTCCGGCAAAATGTTAAGGCATTTCCGAAAGATCTGGTTGAAGCCGCTCGTTTGGACGGTTTGAATGAATTGAGTATTTTCTTTAGAGTTTATATGCCGACAGCAAAAAATACATATGCGGCAGCGGCAATCATCACGTTTATGAGTAGTTGGAACAATTATCTATGGCCGTTAGTTGCCCTTCAGTCTCCAGATAAGCGCACCGTTCCACTAGTTTTATCTGCAATGGGCGCTTCCTATACACCGGATTACGGAATGATTATGACTGGTTTAGTGGTTGCGACATTACCAACTGCGATTGTCTTTTTTGTGTTACAAAAACAATTTGTACAAGGAATGGTCGGCTCAGTTAAATAGTAATGAAATCAGAATTTTGCTAATTTTCTAAACGCCATTTATGTCAAAAAGGGTAATGAATGAATTTTTGTTCAATTACTCGCTTTATTTAGTAAAAGTATCGAATTTTTTTGCAAACCGTTTCTATGGATGGTATTCTTTAGTAGAGAAAACATTGAAGGTGACTATATGAAACGGACGAAAGTATTATATTTAGATGTAGCAGATAAAATTAAAGCAGATATCTTTTCTGGAAAATATCCTGTGGGAACAATGTTACCCACTGAATCTGAGTTGGAAGATTTATTTCAAGTCAGCAAAATCACTGTCCGTAAGGCCATCGAATTATTAGCAACAGACGAATATGTTGAAAAAAAAAGTGGTAAGGGAACAACGGTTTTAAGCAATCGACCTTATAATCGATTGTCGAAGGCAGCTAGCTTTACTCAAGTATTAAAAAAGTCTGATCTTACAGTAAGTAAAGAGACCTTAAAACTAGCAACGATTACTATTGAGAACAATCAGTTGCTTTATGAGTCCTTTGGAAAACGTGCTGTTCGTTTTGAACGTTTGTATTATTTGAATGACAAGCCTTATATTTATTTTGTTCATTATCTCCCTCAAGAAATGGAAAAATTTTCAAAAAAAGAATTGGATCATGAGTCTCTTTATCGGTTGTTAAATCAATTGGAACGGACAATTGAAAAGTTTGAAGATGAGTTTTCTGCTGTTTTTCTAAGTGAAGTGGAGCAAAAAATTTTGAAAACAGATGAAAAAATAGCGATGAAACGAATTCGTAAATCTTTAGATGAGCGCGGGAAATTAGTTGAATACTCTGAAGCCATTTACAATACGAATACTCATCCTTACCATATTGAATACGAAACATAGTGAAGACAAGTTAAGCTACCTAGCATGAAAGGCTCAAAAATGACTTTTATGCTAGGTAGCTTATTTTGTGTCAAGAAAATATAGTTGAATACTCCGAAGCTTTTTCAGGTAGTCGAATGAGAATCATTAAAAACTCTATTTACATAATTCTCTCCCTGTGCTATTATACATTCGTAAACATTATAATGTTATAATAGGAGGATGAAAATGGATAAATTTGTAGGAGTTATCGAACAAAAGATTATGCCTTTAGCAAACAAGGTGGGTTCTCAAAGACATATGACTGCCATTCGAAAGGGAATTATAGCGACAATGCCGTTAACAATCGTAGGGTCATTTTTTACAATTTTGTTAAATATTCCCATCGATTCAGTAGCAGCAGCAATTGAGCCATATCGAGAAATTTTGGATATTCCGTTTCGTTATACAGTTGGGATTTTAGCGTTATATGCGACATTTGGAATTGCTTCATCATTAGCCAAAAGCTATAAACTGGACTCATTGACTGCAGGAATTTTAGCGTTGATGTCATTTTTGATTGTTGCAGCTCCACCTACGAGAGTTTTTGAGGATGTAAACAATGTCATTACTGCTGGTCGCTATATTAATATTGCGAATTTAGGCTCTGGTTCTTTATTCGGTTCGATTGTAACCGCTATTATTTCTGTAGAGATTTATCGTTTTTTTATAGTCAAAAAAATTACAATCAAAATGCCAGATGGTGTACCGCCAGAAGTATCCAATTCATTTATTGCATTGATACCAGGTGCTGTGATTTTAGTTCTTTTTTGGGTCATTCGTCATGTCTTTGGATTTGATTTGAATGGGTTCTTGAGTCAATTATTGATGCCACTGAAAGGTGTTTTAGCTGGAAATAGTTTATTTGGTGGTTTGTTGACTGTCTTTCTGATTTGTTTTTTCTGGGTATTAGGAATTCATGGACCTGCCATTATGGGTCCCGTTATTCGTCCTTTTTGGGATATTTCTATTGCTGAAAATATTGATGCTTTTGCTGCAGGAACTAATGCTCATAACATGCCCAATATTTTTACAGAACAATTTTTACAATGGTTTGTTTGGATTGGTGGAGCAGGAACCACGTTGGCATTAGTTTTTCTATTTACATTTTCTAAATCAAAATATCTTAAAAGTTTAGGGCGATTATCTTTACTACCAGGTTTGTTCAACATTAATGAACCAATTATTTTTGGAGCACCAATCGTGATGAATCCTGTCTTAGGAATTCCATTTATTGTTGCACCTTTGATTACGACGACTCTATCATATGTTTTAACGGTTACGGGAGTAGTACCAATGATGGTTGCACGGTTACCTTTTGCGATGCCTGCACCGATTGCTGCTTGGATGAGTACGAATTGGAGTGTAGCAGCAGGCTTATTAGTGATTGTTAACTTTCTTATTACATTGGGTATCTATTATCCATTCTTCAAAGTATTTGAAAAACAACAGTTAGCGCGTGAAGCAGCTGAAATCGAACAAGAAACGACAAGTAATAATTAAATACTTGGGAAAGGTGAACGTTGAGTAAAAGTAAAATAGTTGGAAAAAACATAATTTTAGTGATCCTTTTATTTTAGTAAACTTGATGTTCTTTTAGAATAAAAATGTATTTATTTATAAATATAGCACTTTTTATCGGCACGCAAATCTATTTTAACTATAGAGGAGTACCTAAATTAATCAATTCGTTGAAATTTCGTTATGTGGTTTTATTATCAATTTTAACACTCATTTTTATGGCAATAATCGGATACTTCCTAAATATAGGTATGTTATTAGTGGTTGGAACTACAGCGATTATCAGCTCGATTATTTTGTTTAGTTATCAGAAAAAAGTTGAAAGTATAGAAAGAAGGATGTCGAAATGAAAAGAAACTTGGGAATTTCTGTGTACCCTGATCATAGTGATGGTGAAAAAGATCGAGCATATATTGAATTAGCTAGTAAGTATGGATTTAGTCGGATTTTTATGAGTATGTTAGAAGTGACTGAAGGAAAAGAAGCGGTTCAAGAGCGATTTAAACAACTAATTTTATTTGCTAAAAAATTAAATTTTGAAGTTGTGTTAGATGTGGCACCAACCATTTTTGATGAATTAGCTATTTCTTATGACGATTTGACTTTTTTTAACGAACTAGGTGCGGATGGGATTCGTTTAGATCTTGGTTTTGACGGAAATAAAGAGGCAATGTTAACCTTCAATCCTTATGGGCTAGCAATTGAGTTGAATATGAGTAATGATGTTGCTTACTTGGATAATATCTTAACCTACAAAGCAAATCGTCCATTTTTATATGGCTGTCATAATTTTTATCCGCAAGAAGGGACGGCCTTGCCTTTTGATTTTTTTAAAGCTTGTAGTGAACGGTTTAAAAAAGCAGGCATACGTACAGCCGCTTTTATTACTTCTCAAGTAGGAACTATTGGACCTTGGGACATTAACGATGGCTTGCCTACTCTAGAAATGCATCGCCATTTGTCAGCTGAAGTGGCTGCTAAACATCTTTATGCTACCGAATTAATTGATGATGTAATTATTGGAAATGCCTATGCTTCTGAAGCCGAATTACGTGCTTTAGGTGAAGTAGATCGGTATCAAACTGTTTTTTCGATTGAATTTTTGAAGGAGAGTAGTTCAATGGAAAAAGCGATTGTGTTGAATGAACAACATGTTCGAAGAGGCGATATTACAGATCAAGTTATTCGTTCAACAGAAGTTAGGAAAAAGTATAAGTCAAATGCTAATCCTGAACATACAAATCAAGAGGAATTTCAAATTGGTGATATTGTAATTGGGAATGATCGCTTTGGGAAATATAAAAATGAACTACAGGTTGTGTTAAAGCCCCATCGTGATGAACGAAAAAATAAAGTTGGTGAAATAATTGCTGAAGAACGATTTCTTTTGTCTTATATTCACCCCTGGACAAAATTTAAATTTACAGAAAAGTAGGCGTGAGGATGTTAGATTTAGTAATTAAGAAAGCGCATCTGTTGAATGGTGAAATAATAGATATTGGCGTTAAAGAAGGGAAAATAGTACAGATTCAACCTGTTATCAATGCTTCTGCTAAAAAGACGTTGCTATTAAAAAACGGACAATATCTTTCTGCGGGATGGATTGATGACCATGTTCATTGTTTTGAGAAAATGTCTCTATACTATGATTATCCTGATCAAATTGGCGTTGAAAAAGGAGTAACGACAGTTATTGATGCTGGAACGACTGGTGCTGAAAATATTAGTGATTTTTATCAGTTAGCTAAAGAAGCAAAAACAAATGTCTTTGCACTGGTCAATATTTCCAAATGGGGAATTGTAGCTCAAAATGAATTAGCAGATTTGAGTAAAGTACAAGAAAGGTTGGTAAAACAAGTCATTGATAAGTTCCCAGAATTTATTGTCGGAATAAAGGCTCGTATGAGTAAGACTGTGATTGGAGAAAATGACTTAAAACCACTATTATTGGCTAAGAAAATTCAAAAGCAGAATCAAGCTATTCCTTTAATGGTACATATTGGTTCTGCACCACCAATACTTGATCACATTTTAAATGAGATGGATAGTGGCGATGTTTTGACACATTGTTTTAATGGGAAAGAAAACGGGATTTTAGATAATCATTCTCAAACAATTAAGGAGGTTGCATGGGAAGCTTACAGAAAAGGAGTTGTTTTTGATATTGGCCATGGAACAGATAGTTTCAATTTTCATGTGGCAGAGATTGCTTTTCAAGAAGGGATGAAAGCAACTTCTATCAGTACAGATATTTATATTCGGAATCGTAAAAATGGACCTGTCTATGATTTGGCAACAACGATGGAAAAATTACAAACAATCGGCTATTCTTGGCAAGAAATCATTGAAAAAATTACAGTAATTCCTGCAAAAACATTTCGTTTGAAAAATAAAGGACTCGTTGAAGTGGGCTATGATGCTGATTTTACGATTTTTTCCTTTGTAAATGCAGAAAAAAAATTAGTTGATTCGAATGGTGAAACTCGTATAACAAAACAGCAGATCAAGCCAATTCAAACGATAATTGGAGGAACGGTTTATGACAATGAATTATGATAAACTTGATTTAAAAGAAGTAATCAATGCATCAGGTAAAATGACGATTTTAGGTGTGTCAAAAGTTTCCGAAAGTGTTTTGGCAGCTCAACGTTTCGGCGGACAACATTTTTTTGAAATGGATGAATTAATAAGTCATACAGGAGCTAAAATAGCTAAATGGCTTCAGGTTGAAGATGCTCAAATTGTTTCTTCTGCATCGGCTGGAATTGTTCAAACAATCGCAGGCATTATTGGTCAAGGAAGTTTTTATCACCTTTACCATCCTTACAGTCCTAAGTTCACTAATAGAGAGATTATTTTGCCTAAAGGACATAATGTAGATTATGGGACGCCAGTTGAAGTGATGGTTGAACAAGGAGGGGGGGAACTTGTTGAAGCAGGTTATGCCAATGTTTGTACCCCTCAACATGTTGAAATGATGATTTCTGAACAAACAGCAGCAATTTTATATATTAAAAGTCATCATACGGTGCAAAAAAGTATGTTAACGGTAAGTGAAGCAGCAGAAATTGCTCGGAAACACAATCTCCCATTAATCGTTGACGCCGCTGCAGAAGAGGATTTGTTTTTATATAGCCAAAATGGAGCGGATCTTGTTATCTATTCTGGGGCAAAAGCAATCGAAGGTCCAAGTGCTGGTTTAGTGATTGGCAAAAAAAAGTATATCGAATGGACGAGGTTACAAACTAAAGGGTTAGGACGTTCGATGAAAATTGGGAAAGACAATATTTTAGGTTTTACTCAGGCAATCGAAGATTACCTACACCAGGAAGCTGAATCTGGAGAAATAATGAAAAAAAGATTGCTACCTCTTATAGAAGAATTAAATGAAATTCCCTTGATCGATGCATCGATTGTTAAAGATGGAGCTGGAAGAGATATTTATCGTGCCAGTGTGAAAGTCAATGGTAAAAAGACTGCCAGTTCAGTTATTGAGGCTTTAAAAAAAGAGAATCCTGCTATTTATACCAGAGAATATCTTGCAAATAAAGGGATCATTGAATTTGATATTCGGGCTGTTTCTGATGAGGAAATGGCTATGATTAGTCAACGCATAAAAAAAATAATGAATGAGGCGGAATAAATGAAATTGACACCAAATTATTTAGAAAATAAAATTTGTTTAAATGTATTAGCAAATTCGGTAAAAAATGCTCAAGAATGCTATGATGCTGCGGAAGGACATGTGATTTTAGGCGTTTTATCAAAAGATTATGAAACAGATGAAGCTGCCATCGTTGATATGAAAAAATATCAAGAAGCAACGAACAATGCACTTTCAGTAGGACTAGGTGCTGGCGACCCAAATCAAAGTCAAATGGTTTCACGAATTTCTCAACAGTTACAACCGCAACATGTAAATCAAGTATTTACTGGGGTTGGTGCGACACGAGCTTTATTAGGGCAAAACGAAACAGTAGTCAATGGCTTGATTTCTCCTACAGGAAAAGTTGGTTATGTAAATATCGCTACGGGACCATTAAGTAGTAAAGCACCTAAAACGGAAGTTCCAATTGAAACGGCAATCAAACTTTTACAAGATATGGGCGCTTCTTCAGTGAAATATTTTCCGATGAACGGACTTGCGCATAAAGAAGAATATCAAGCTGTTGCAAGAGCCTGTGCAGTCTATGACTTTTATTTGGAACCGACAGGAGGTATCGATTTAGATAATTTTGAAGAAATCGTTCAAATAGCTGTAGATGCTGGTGTAAAAAAAATAATTCCACATGTTTATAGCTCGATCATTGATCAAGAAAGTGGAGATACGAAAACTGAGGATGTAAGAACATTATTGGCAATAATGAAAAAAATAGTAAAGTAGAGGAAATCAGATGAAAATAGGTGCTTTTGGAGAGGTCATGTTACGTTTAACGCCACCAGAACAATTATTATTAGAACAGACCAATACTTTACGAATGTCATTCACTGGAACCGGCGTTAATTTATTAAGCAATTTAGCACATTTTGGATTTGAAAGTTTTTTGTTAACAGCCTTGCCTAACAATCGTCTTGGCGAAGCGGCTCTTAGTAAGCTTCAATCACTGGGAATCAATACAAAAATGATTAGGAAACAGCATGATCATTTAGGCACATATTTTGCTGAAGTGGGGTTTGGTGTGCGGCCGACACAAGTCACGTATCAAAATCGAACGAATAGCTCTTTTGGTCTATCCAAAATTTTAGATTATGATCTAACTGGTTTTCTTAGACAAGTTGATTTAATTCATATTTGTGGTATTTCTTTAAGTTTGACTGATAGGACAGCTGAAGCCGCACTAGAATTGGCAAAAAGAGCTTACGAAAACAATAAGAAAGTTTGTTTTGATTTTAATTTTCGCCCAAGTTTGAATCAAGAACCAAAGAAGAAACAACAGCTGAGATCACTTTATGAAAAAATTTTACCGTATTGTTCGATTATTTTTGGTTCTAGTCGAGATTTGATTGAATTGCTACAAGAAGAACCAACGAATGACGATGATAAAAATATTATGCTGATTCAAAAGTTCTTGAAAAAATATGATATCGAATGGTTTGCTGGTACACAAAGGGAGACCACGATAGATAACAAAAAAATTAGCGGTTATTTGATTACACAAACAGAAAGCTTTCAAACAAAAATGTATAACTTAAAAATTTTAGATCGAATTGGTGCTGGCGATGCTTATGCAGCAGGTATTTTACTAGGATATGCAGAAAAATGGTCTTTAGCAGAAACGGTTGAATTTGCTTTAGCTAATGCAGTGTTAGCCCATACGATTCATGGAGATGTTCCATTGACCACACGAGAACAAGTTTATCAAATTTTACACAATCCAACCGTTGACTTGATTCGCTAGAATAAAAATATTTAGTGAAATTTTGAAGCGATTAATAGGTCAAAATGATTCGATTTCTGATTTAGAAGATAGAACAAAAGTGATTTTTACTTTTGTTCTATCTTCTTACTTTTTTATTTCTAGGGAATACAAATTTCGTTATAATCTTAAGTCTTGTTCTAATATTTTTTGTTTTATAATTAGAGTAAGTAAAGTTATGTTTCTAAATTAATTCTTGCAATATAAGAGTCTAATGTTTGTTTATCTATTAATGAGGTAACGACACCGTCTCTAGAAATTGAAAATCCAGCTGCATAAGTAGCAATTTCTATGGCTTTTTCAATTGGGTAACCATACATTAAATAAGCTGTTAAGGCACTAATAAATGCATCTCCAGCTCCAGTGCTATCAATAACTGGAAAATCAGAAGCGCGAAAATATTTGTTTGTCGTTCTAGTTTTTAAATAACTCCCTTTTGCTCCCAACGTAACAATTACTACACCAACGCCTTGCTCAAGTAACCAATCTGTTTTTTCTTCTAAGGAATCCCCTTTTTCAGCAATACTATTCAAGGCATCTTCGTTTGGAATCAAGTAATCAATTTTTTGCATGATTCGTTTAGGGATTTTTTGATTGATCGCAGGTTTTAAAATTGTTTTTGCTTGATAATGATGGGCTAAATCACAAGCTTTTTCAATCGCATCAAGTGGAATTTCAGTTTGTAATAAGCAATAAGCTGTATCACGGAAACGTTCTTTTTGTTTTTCTAAATCTTTTGCAGAAAGTTCGCTATTTGCTCCAGGTAATATGGAAATCATAGATTCGCCATCCGCTTGCACAAAAATATAAGCACGACCTGTATGACTAGAATCAGATTGAATTAATCCAGATGTACTGATACCACGAACTTCTAATTCCTTATAAATCCGATCGCTATCTGTATCGACACCGATTTTTCCAATCAATTTGACACGTTGACCAAGTTTAGCTACGCCTACCGCTTGATTAAGTCCTTTTCCACCTGGAAGATTTGAAACGTTTGAGAGAATAATTGTTTTTCCTTCTTTAGGAATTTCTGGTGTATTTAAATAAGTATCAATGTTGATGCTGCCTACAACCGTTACTTTAAGTGAATGTAGATCATAAGGCTTGCTAATTGTCGCAAAATGATCAATTTCTAAAGTATCGCTTAAAAAATTCGTTTTAGATTGTTGTCCCTCAATAAGATTAATGATTTCTGTACAAATGAACTTTCCAAAATCAACATTTTTAATAATCAAAGAAGAAATTTTTATTCTAGAACTTGATAATATGGCGGCATCATCATCATTTTGTATCGAAATAATTGAAAAATTATCTGGAATTCGGATAGTAGAATGATTTATTAACGCATATAATTCCATTGCTTGAAGATAGTGTGAAATGATAATTCCTGATATTTTCTGATTCTTGATCAAACGCAACAAATCATTCGTTATTTCTTGAAAAACTAACGTATCATCTAATTTTAATTGTTGATTAAATAAGGCTTTTTTATAACCTGTGATAAAGGTATTCATCTGTTTATTATCGGAAACGAGACAGGCAATAGTCGTATGCCCTTTTTGAATCAAGGTATTCGTCATTTTATTAGCCGCTTTTTCATAAGGTAAAAGAAGGGCATTGTCTCCACCATTGATTCCTACTGTTTGAAGCGGGACATTCAGTTCCTCAAGTAAATATTTATAAGATAAACTCTCTTTGTCTACAGGTTCCCAAATAATGCCGTCAATATTTGAAGTGCACAATTTTGTAATGTTTTTAAGTTCTTGTTCAGGATCACTATAGTTATTGAATACTAATGTACTATAACCATTATTTTGTGCTTCTTTTAAAATCCCATCTAATGTTGAATCTAAAGTAATAGCAGAATTTAATAAGATGCCAAGCACCCAAGATCTTTTAGGTGAAGCGATTTTGGAAGAATAGGGTGAATAATTGTATTCCTTAACAATTTTTAAGACTCGTTCACGCGTTTCTTGACTAATCGTCTCATCTTTTTTATTCACTATTTTCGAGACTGTTGATACAGAAACACCCGCTAATTTTGCTATATCTTTAATATTCATTTCAAACCTCCTTTAAATTCATAAGTTATCTTGACTTAATGATAATCTATTGCAGGAACTATCGTCAAATTGTTATTAAAAAAATACAGAAAAAGATTGACAACGCTTTCAAATGGTGTTAAATTTTAATTAAGTTAAGAAAGTATTTTCCGAAAACATTTTCTTTAGAAGTGATTATCTACAATTCACTTAAAATGGGAGAGATCATATGAAAAAAAAATCGTTGAAACTTTTTTTTGCTAAACAATTAACAACGAAGTCTCTAGTACTTATTCCAATTGCGGTCGGTATTAATTTAATTGGTGGAACGTTATGTTCGACGCTTAAATTACCTTTATTTTTAGATATGATTGGGACAATTTTGATTGCTTGTTTATCTGGTCCTTGGGTTGCAGCTCTTTGTGGATTAATTACAAATATATTTTTGACGATTGTTGCTAATCCAATTTATTTACCTTACTCAGTTGTGAGTATTCTTTGTGGATTGCTTACCGGCTATCTGGTTAAAATGGGTCTATTTAAAAATATATGGGGTGCAAGTCTTATTTGGTTATCCTGTACATTGATGAATACAATCAGTGCTTCTTTGATAACGATATTTGTATATGGTGGTGCGACGGGTGTTAATACAAGTTCGTTAGCAACCGCAGCTTTGATCGCAGCAACAAAAGAAATTATTTTTTCTGTTTTTTCAACGTCAATGATTGAAAATTTAGTTGATAAAGGAATTGTTTTTTTTATTGCTTACTCACTTTATAAAAAGATTCCTAAGAAATTTGCTGCTCAATATGCACCTTTAGACTCTACGAATGTTTAATAATTGTAAGAAGGAGGGGGAAAAATGCAACAACTATCTCAAGTTATCTGGAAATTGAATCCATTAACTAAATTATTAGCAGTCTTTATTTTTGGTATTATGACTCTGATTTTCCCGAAACCTTGGCTAGGACTTAGTCTACTATTCTTTTTATGTATACTTGCTATTATTATTAAGCTTTTTCCTGCTTTTTTTAAACTAATTATAAGTTTCGGTATCCCATTAACATTAATGCTTGTTTTTATTCAAGGGTTTTATAGTCCGAAAAATAAGACAATTTTGTTTGATTTAGGTTTTGCACAGCTTGGTACAGAAGGGACTCTTTATGCACTTAAATTAGTCAGTACAGTGTTGGTTTTTATGGGGGCCTTTTTTCTAATGAATGAAACAACGCCAACTTCTGATCTTGTCGCAGCATTGGTGGCTAGTGGAGTTAATACTAAATGGGGCTATTTAGTTTTAGCAAGTTTAAATGTAGTTCCTCAGATGAATCGTCGAATGAAAATCATTAAGGAGGCACAAGAAGCGCGAGGGGTTGATATGAGTGGCTCTATTATTCATCGAGTTAAGACGATCCTACCACTTATTGGTCCGGTGGTTTTAAGTTCATTCACGGATGCACAAGAACGGGGGATGACTCTGGAAACGAGAGGATTCGGATTAGTGGGAGTCAAACCTACGACATTAAATGTAATCAATTATTCATATGTTGATTTAATTGTCAGAATTATATTAATAACTTTATTAATTAGTGTTATTCTATTCGTTTTATTTATCAGTTAAATATTGAATAAAGTAGGTGAAAAATATGAAACCAATAATTGAAGTGTCAGATTTATCTTACCGCTACAACCAAAGTAAAGAACGGAGTTTGGATCACATTAGTTTTACGGTTGAAGAAGGCGAATTTTTCTTTATTATTGGCCCCAACTCTGCTGGTAAATCAACGCTTTGTAATGCATTAGTTGGACTGATTCCGCATTTTTTTGTAGGAGCAAAATCAGGAAGTATAAAAATTCAAGGAAATAATGTGGATGAGTCGACCATTGGTGAATTATCGACGGTCATTGGCTTAGTCTTTCAAAATCCTTTTAACCAATTATCTTATACCACTGAAACTGTAGCTGAAGAATTAGCATACGGGTTAGGAAATCGCGGTATTTCGAGAGAAGAAATGATAAGAAAAATTGATATTGTTGCAGAACAAGTCGCTTTAACGGATTTTCTAAATAAAGATCCATTAGAACTTTCTGGTGGGCAAGTGCAACGAGTGGCTTTTGGTTCAACGTATATCTTATTTCCGAAAATTTTAGTTTTAGATGAATGTACAACACAGCTCGATCCTATTGGGAGTGAAAAACTAATGAGCATTATAAAAAGATTGAATGCTCAAGGTGTCACCGTTATTATGGTTGATCACGACATGGAACGAGTAGCTAAATACGCCGATCGAATCTTGATCTTGAATGAAGGTAAAGTAGGGGCAATTGGTACGCCAAGACAATTGTTTACACAAGAAAATGCTAAGAAATATCAAATTGATTTACCTAATTTTGTAAAATTAAGTTACGCTTTACAAGAACATGGGTATAGCAATGAGACAATTGCTTTAACTGAAGCTGAAGCATTAGACATGATGAGGAGGCTAAAAACTGATGTTAGTGGAACTACGTGACGTAAAGTATACTTATCCATCAGGAGAAGAAGTTCTAAAGGGAGTTAGTTTCAAAATAAATACGACGGATCCAGTTGCAATTATTGGTCAAAATGGTGCAGGAAAAACAACAACGGTAAAACATTTAAATGGCCTACTAAGACCAACTTCCGGAGAAGTAATCATTGATGACATCGCCATTCAAAAACGAAAAACAGCAGAATGGGCAAAAACGATTGGTTATGTTTTTCAAAATCCAGATAATCAACTTTTTTTAGATTCAGTAAAAAAAGAATTTGAATTTGGACCTAAACAACTTAAAATGCCCAAGCATGAAATCACTGAACGATTGACTTGGGTCGCTGAATTAATGGGATTGGCACATAAATTATCGGTGCATCCGTTTGATTTAACTGCGACAGAAAAAAAGTTCTGCACAATCGGTTCTGTACTGATGATGAATCCGAAAATAATAATTTTTGATGAACCAACTTGTGGACAGGATTGTGCAGGAACAAAGCGTTTACGCACTATTATTCAAGAGATAACTAAAAAAAATATCTTATGTATAACGATTTCCCATGATATGAAATTTGTAACAGAAAATTTTGAGCGAATTATTGTGATGAAAAAAGGGAAAGTAATTTTAGATGGAGAAAAAGCTCTAGTGTTCAAAGAAACTGAAAAACTAGCTAGCAGCTATGTTTCACCACCCCCTATTACAAGATTGGGACAACTTATGGGTTTAAATCAATTAGCATTCAATGCTGATGAATTTATAAAAATAGTTGAGGAGGAAAGCATTAATGACTGATATTATTTGTCAGATTTATTGAAGTAGTACTAGCCATTCACTAAGAAGATAAGCTAGCTTGCCAATAGGGGACACTAGCTGATTGTTTTAGTTATCACAATCAGTATGCGAAATCAAAGAGTTGATCATTTAAAAGTATGAAATACTTTATGAATTAATTGTAATTGACGGTCAATGCAAAGAGTTGAAAGTGAGGAAGAAAATGGAAAACACAAAAGAAGTATCACAAGTTACGGGTGTACCAGTACCAGAAGAAGGCACGCAAGAATTTGAAAAAATGAATAAGATGGCCAAAAAAGCTATACCGTTGATTTTGCTGATTTTTATTTTTGGAATTTTGGAACAACAAGCTTTTGGAATGATTTTTGTGAATATCGGGGAACAATTGGGCACGCCTAATTTAGCTTCTCTTATAACTTCAATTCCAGGGATTATTTTAGGAATTGTTTGTGTTATTTATGGTTCATTAGGTGATTTTGTTTCTTTGAAAAAAATGACAATTTTAGGCGTCATTATTTTTGTAGTAGGTTCAGCTATTGGATTTATCTTCGGACCGATGAGTATTTGGGCAGTTGTTATCGCTCGTGTTTTACAATCAGCAGGTGGACAAGTTGCTGGTTCTGTTTTTCTGGTACTAGTATCAAAATATATTTCTAAAGAAGACCGGGTAATTTATTATGGGATTTTTGTAGCAGTCTTTCGTTTTTCAGCAGCATTAGGTGTTGTTGCAGCAGGATATATTACCAAAATAGATTGGCGTTGGTTGTTTGCAGTACCATTGGTTTCAATTTTCTTTATTCCTTCGCTTGCAAAAAACTTACCTGATGATAAAGCAGAAGGAGCAAATATTGACTGGTTTGGTTTTGCTTCAATAGGTGCATTTGCTGGTGCAATGACTATGTTTTTCACCGACATGACTATTTTTTGGGCAATTTCTTCAGTCGTCACTTTGATCATATTTATTATCTATATCAATAAAGCCAAAAATCCATTTATTACACCAGAATTTTTCAAAAATCCAGCATTTATTGCAACAATGATCGTTATTTTTGTAGGATATTTCTTCAGTTATACATTAAATGCGGGGATTAATGCAATTGGTTTAAATGTATTTAATATTGATTCAGCTGAAGTGTCAACAATGTTGGTTTGGTCAATTTTGTTAGCAGCAGTTTTAGGATTTGTTTGTGGGCCAGTTGTTAAGAAAATTGGCCGTTCAGCAGCAATTATAATGGCGTTATTATTTATGGGCTTAGGCTTGCTAGCGATTGCGTTTGCAATTCCATATGGAAAAATTATGACTTTAGCCATTGCTCCTTGTGTCTATTATTTCGGTACTTCATTTTTCTATTCACCGATTGTTGATACGGCGACACTTACTGTAACGCCACAAGAATCTGGACGTGTATTAGGTGTTAATGATCTTGTTCAAGCCATTACTGGTTCGGTTGGTGTAGCAGTTTTTGGTGGCATGATGTCTTCTGGCGCTATGTCAGGTGGTAGTATTACAGGTGTTGAAACAGGTGTAGCTTCGACTTATTCGAATGTTTTCTTGCTTGGCGGTGCAATTGTTTTAGCTGCAATGGTTATCTTTATTCTAACTAAAAAAATGATTTATAAATATTCAAGTTCTATTAAACGTTAATATATATAAATGAATGAAATTTGGAGGCGGACAAAGAATGAAAAAAATAATTTTGGATTGTGATCCTGGTCATGATGATGCAATGGCTTTATTGATGGCGTTGGCATCAGATGAAATTGAACTATTGGCAGTTACAACTTCTGCTGGGAATCAAAAACCTGAAAAAACATTTGCTAATGCAAAAAAATTATTAGCATTAGCTAATAGAGAAGAGATTCCTGTAGCTAAAGGGGCTAATAAACCATTGCTTCGAGACTTGATCATTGCAGAAAATATTCATGGAAAAACAGGCTTGGATGGTGCCGAATTACCAGAACCTTCAGTTCCGGATTTAACAATTCCTGCCAATGATTTGATTGCTAATATGTTGAGAGATTCTGAAGAAAAAATAACGCTGGTAGCTACGGGACCATTAACGAATATTGCTATTTTTCTATTGTCTCATCCAGAATTGAAAGAAAAGATTGAAATGATTTCATTTATGGGCGGTGCTTGTTTTGGAGGCAATTATTCATCGCATGCCGAGTTTAATATCTATGTTGACCCTGAAGCTGCGAGTATCGTTGTTAACTCAGGTGTGCCGATTGCAATGTTTGGCCTGGATGTAACCCTTAAAGCACAGCTATTTGAGAATGATATTAAAGAAATTAGAGTAATTGGGAATCCTGTAGCGACAACGATGGCAGACTTACTAGACTTTTTCAATTTAACAACCACGGTTCCTTTTTGGGCAGATAAAGATCATGTGGAAGGAATCCATATGCATGATCCTTGTGCGGTTGCTTATATCATTGATCCAACATTATTCACGGTTTATCCAATGAATGTTCAAGTAGAAACAAGTAATGGGTTATCATTAGGAAGTACAGTTGTTGATTACGATAATATATTTAATAAAGAGAAAAATGTTTTAGTCGGATTTGATGTAGATTTGCCACGTTTTCGAGAGTTGACGATGAATACGATGAAGTATTTCAATAACTAAACGGGAGGCAAGAAAACTGTCTATTCAGCAATTATTTATTGAATAGAGATGAGAGGGAAATGTATGAATAGAGTAGCGGTAATCGGGAGTATAAATTTGGATACTGTATTGAGAATGGAAGAATTGCCTAAACCAGGTGAAACTGTTCATTCAAAAGAAGTTTTTACAAGTGGTGGTGGAAAAGGGGCCAATCAAGCCATTGCTTCGCAGCGAAGCGGCGCTGAAACATATTTTATTGGAGCTGTAGGGAATGATGAATCTGGCGAATTATTGTTAGATTTGTTGTCTCAGGAAGGTGTGGATATTTCACAAATAAATAGATTAGAGAAGGAACGGACGGGTTCGGCCATCGTGATGGTAGATGATCATGGTGAAAATAGCATTATTATTCATTCAGGGGCCAATAATCATGTGAATTTGAAAAATCGTCAAGTCATCGAAACAATTGAAACGAGTGATTTTTTAATTTCGCAATTTGAAATCAATATTGATGTAATTATTGAAGCTTTTAAAATAGCGAAAAAAGCGGGCGTAAAAACGATTTTAAATCCAGCACCAGCAATAAAAGAAATTCCTATTTCCTTGTTAGAAAATACAGATATTTTAATCCCAAATCAAACTGAAGCAGAAAGCATTACAGGAATCAAGCTAGATAGCCAGCAGCAATTAGAAGCAGCAGGAAAAGAAATGCAAGACTGTGGTATTGATGCTGTAGTAATCACTTTAGGACAACAAGGCGCGTACTATCTTACAGATACTATGAGTGGAATTGTACCTGCACAACAAGTTACAGCTATTGATACAACGGCCGCTGGAGATACATTTATTGGTGCATTGGCCGCTGTTTTACGAAAAGATTATCAAAATCTACAAGCAGCAATCAATTATGCATCACACGCTTCAGCAATTACAGTGCAACGATTAGGAGCACAACCTTCGATACCTTACAAAACTGAAATTGAAAACACTTTGTAAGATAGAGAAAAAATAGAATAACATTATGAATCACTAATAACTGAATGGATAAGAAATGTTATCGAATCCTTTGGTTTTTGGTGATTTTCATTTTCTTAATGGTCCCCAACAACAAAAAATGCAGATTTTTTTTGTTGTTGGGGACCATATCTTTATTTTTCTATTCATGTGAAAATAAGGATCAGGAGGCGAGATAGAATGATAAAGAAAGCAACAATAACGAAATTTTTGTATGATGTAGGAGCGTTGGCGATCGTTAGAACGGATTCTTTTGAAAGGGCTTGCGAAATTGCTGAAGGATGTATGGCAGGCGGGATCCCAGTAATGGAAATGAGTTATACCTTAAGCAGTGCAGGAGAAATGATCGAACAATTAAAGAAGAAATATGGGGATAAATTATGTGTTGGTGCTGGAACAGTACTTGATTCAGAAACAGCTAGACATGCAATTTTAAAAGGTGCAGATTTTATTATAGCGCCTAATTTTGATATTCAAGTTGCCAAAACATGTAATCGCTATCAAATTCCTTATGCACCTGGTTGTACCTCATTAACTGAGGCGGTCGATGCTTTATCGGATGGAGTAGGGTTTATTAAAGCATTTCCTATTTCTGATTTCTATGGTCATGGATTAGTTAAAGTCTTTAAAACTCCGATTCCAGATATGCCAATTTTGGCAAGTGGCGGAATCACGTTAGAAAATTTACATTTATGGTTAGAAAATGGCGTCGATGTTTGTGGTTTTGGTTCATTGCTAACAAAAGGAACAACGGAAGAAATTGCTGGAAATGCAAAAGAAATTTCAAAAATAATAAAAAAATATCGAATGGGTAGTGAGGGATAAATTATGGGGATTGCATTAACAAGAATCGATTTTCGTTTAATTCATGGACAGGTGATTACTCGTTGGCTTAAGCAGTGTGATATTAATGAAATTGTAACAATTGATACCGAATTAAGTAAAGATAGTTTTATGCAAGATGTATTTAAAATGGCGGCACCTAAAGGCGTTAAAATCAGTGTGCTATCTTCTGATGCTGCAATCGAAGCGCAACGTGAAGGAAAATTTGAAAAAAATAGAGTCTTGCTACTATTTAAAAGTGTAAAGGAACTAAGTAAATGTGTTCAAGATGGCTTAGTTTTAGAGGAAGTACAAGTTGGTGGGTTAGGTGGGGGACCAGGAAGAAAAGCGGTAAATAATGCCATCACATTAGACCGAACAGATGCTGACTTGTTATTAGCTTTAGAACAAAAGGGAATTCATGTTTATTTTCAAACAACACCAGATTATCCATCAGAAACGTTAAAAAATGCTGTCGCGAAATTATAAAAAGGAAAGGAGATTATTATGGTTATTCAATCAGCGTTAGTTGGTCTTATTTATTGGATTGCAATGGGGAGAGCGCAATATTTCTTCTCATTTGCATTTAGAAAACCCGTTGTTTTGGGTGTGTTTATTGGGTTGGTTTTTGGAGATGTTCAACAAGGTTTATTATATGGAGCAACGATTCAATTGATTTATATGGGAGGAATCGAAGCAGGTGGGAACATCCCAAGTGACCAAGCTTTAGCAGCATGTATTGCGATTCCAGCCGCTTTGTTAAGTAATTTAGATGCTAATGCTGCGGTTGCATTAGCGGTTCCGTTTGGCGTTTTAGGGGTATTAATCAACAACGTTAGACGAACATTTAACTCTTTTTATAACACAAGAGCGGATAAACTTATTGAAGAAGGAAAGTACAACCAATTATCAACCTTTTCCTTTTTAATTCCTTGGTTAACAAATGGCGTGCTCTATTTTACACCTGTTTTTATCGCAACACTTTTCGGTGCCAATGTCGTGAAAGCTTTTATTTCCGTTATTCCAGAATGGTTGATGAACGGATTATCTAATGCAGGAGGGATGTTGCCAGCTTTAGGTTTTGCATTGACGCTAGTTGTAATGGGGAAAAAACAATATTTACCATTTTTTGTATTGGGATTCTTTATGTATTCAGTGATGGGTTTTTCAATGTTAACAGGCGCCGTTTTTGCTGTTTGTATTGCAATGATCAGCTCGTTATTTAAACAAAATTCTGATGAGGGGGAATATGTATGAGTGAAGTGAGTACAGTGTCAGAAAAGAAAGTTACTCGTTTAGATTTGTTAAAAGCATGGTGGAAATGGTGTTTAGCTGTCGAAGTGCCTGTAAGTTTCGATAGAATGCAAGCGCTAGCATTTAGTTATTCAATCAATAAAATTTTGCAAAAAATTTATAAGGATGATCCAGAAGAACTACAAGCGGCGATGAAACGCCATGTGCAAATGTTTAATACCAATGCTGACTGGGGAAGTGTGATTCACGGAATCATTATTTCGTTAGAAGAAGAAAGAGCGATGGGAAATGAAGAAATCACACCAGAAGTGATGGAGTCGTTAAAAATTGGCTTAATGGGTCCATTAGCTGGAATTGGCGACAGTGTTGATCAAGGAATTGTTGCAACGATTCCGTTAGCTATTTTCGTACCAATGGCGTTAAATGGATCAGTATTAGCAGCATTTATTCCTGCTTTGATTTATCTTGCTTGGTCTTATGGCTGGTCATGGTTTTTGTTCAACAAAGGATATACATTAGGGAAAAATTCGGTCATGAATATTCTGCAATCAGGAACAATCAAAAAAGTAATCGATATAGCTAGTATTGTTGGCTTATTTATGATTGGTTGTTTATCGGCGGCTTATGTGAAATTTTCGACGGTGCTTGAATTTGCTAATGATGCAGGGAAAGTTTCATTACAGGAAATTTTGGATGGAATGTTGCCAAATCTTTTACCGTTTTGTTTAGTGATGGCGATGTATTTATTTATCATTAAAAAAGGACCTAAGTATTTGTATATTATCTTAGCTACGATGGTCTTTGCTATCGCACTAACATTTTTCGGGATTATTTAGGAGTGAAAATGGATGAAAGTATTAATTACACCACGTGGTTTTGCTACGTATGGACAAGAACAAATTAAAAAAATGCAACACTTAGGAATTGAGGTTCATTACAATGATACAGGACTCGCTTATACTGCTGATACGTTTTTAGAATTAGCAAAAGATGCAGACGGAATCATTGTAGGCGTTGATTTAATTGATAAAGAGTTTATTGATAGTTGCCCCAACTTAAAAGTGATTTGTAAATTTGGAGTGGGGACGGATAATATTGATGTAGCGTATGCTGAGAGTCAAGGGATTTATATTGGTAAAACCATTGGCTCTAACTCGAATGCTGTTGCTGAACATGTAATGAGTTTAATCTATTGTGCTTCGAAGAATTTATGGACAACAATCAAAGAAGTGAAAAGTCATCAATGGAATAAACCAACGGGTGTTGAAATTAGAGGGAAAATCTTAGGAATTGTTGGGTTTGGCGCGATTGGAAAACATTTAGCGAAACAAGCAGTAGGCGTAGGAATGACTGTTCAAGTAAATGATGTTTTTCCAATCTCAACGGAAACTTTGGACGAGTACAGCGTTGAAAAAGTCGAACTAGATCACTTGCTTGAGACAAGCGATTATATCTCACTACACCTACCGCTAATTAATAATACCAAAAATATGATTTCAACGGAAGCATTTAGAAAAATGAAACCATCTGCGTGCTTAATTAATACAGCTCGAGGTGGAATTGTGGATGAACAAGCTTTGTATCAGGCATTAGTGAGTGGGGAAATAGAAAGTGCTTGTTTCGATGTGTTCAGTGAAGAACCGCCTGCTAAAACAGAGGCCCTATTAACGTTAGATCAATTTTTATTAACGCCACATATAGCGGCAAGAACTGTTGAATCAGAGCAAAGAACCTGTGAGCTTTCGACCAAGATTGTCATTGAAAAATTAAAAGTAATATAGGAGAGAGAAAATGAGTGGATTAAATATAATCGTTGCAACACACGGGAGATTTGGTGAAGAATTAGTTAAATCGGCAGAGATGATTATTGGTGAAACAAATAATGTATACGCTTTGTCCTTATTGCCAGAAAAATCATTTGAAGATTTTTATGAAGAAACAAAGGAAATTTTTACTGAAATCGAGGGACCAACGATTGCTTTGGTTGATTTATTTGGAGGAACACCTTCGAATGTTTTAACTGCATTGACACAAAAATATGAACACAAAGTAGTAAGTGGTCTAAATTTACCATTATTTATTGAGTTATATATGAAAGCAACTTTGTCAGATACGATTGATTTAGATCAATTGATTGAAGAAAGTCAAACTGTTTTTACCGAAAGTTTTGTTTTAACAAATGATCGCTTAGCAGATTAGTAAAGGAGAAATGAAAATGTTTGATGGAATTATTACCCCAATAGTGACACCATTTAATCGAGACAAGGATGAAACCATTAATTTAGAAGCGATGAAACAATTAGTTGATCATTTAATTGATAAAGGCGTTTCTGGAATTTTTCCTTTAGGTAGTAACGGTGAATTTCATGTGTTAGATAGTGCTGAAAAGTTGGCTTTTACACAGGCCGTAATTGATCATGTGAATAAACGGGTTCCTGTTTATGTAGGAACAGGAGCTTGTTCGACGAAAGAAACTATTTATTTATCTAAACAAGCCGAATTAATGGGCGCAGATGCTTTGTCTGTGATTACGCCTTACTTTATTAAACCGAATGATGAAGAATTGATTGCTCATTTTACTGAAATAGCCAATAGTGTTACAATACCTATTATTTTGTATAATATTCCGAAAAATACCGGGATTACTATTTCTAAGAAGGTCTTAAAAGAGCTTGCTAAAATAGAAAATATCAAAGGAATTAAAGACAGTAGTGGTGATTTAGAAAACTTAAAGGACTATATTGCTGTGACTGAAGGAACGCAAATTAGTGTTTTGGTTGGTTCTGATTCTAAAATTTTGGACGGTTACTTATTAGGTGCTTCTGGTGCTATCGCAGGAACGAGTAATTTGATTCCTTCCGTTTTAGTAGACTTAGATCGTGAAATTCGTGCAGGAAATATAGCGAATGCTGAAGAATTACAGTTGAGTATTGAAGAATTAAGAATAGCTTTGAAATTAGGAACCGTACCTGCTATTTTGAAACGAGCAGTGGAACTGGCTGAAATTGCGGAAGTAGGGCCAGCTAGAAAACCTGTACAAGCTACGACCGATGAGACAGATGAAAAAATAAAAAAAATGCTCGCATACTATCACTTATAGCCAACTATGAAAAGTCGGGAAAGCAACTGTTGTCCTTGAGAGTTAATGATGTATAATTTTGTAGTTTTATAAGATAATACTCTTAAATTAGAATTTTTGGTGATTAAAATGAAATTGAATCAAATTTTTGAGGAATTTATTCATGTAGTCCAGGAGAATCCCGACTATATTATTGGGTTATTAGATAAAAAAGGAATGATTATTTCTTGTAGTATTGAAGCAAAGAATGGTAGTCGAGTGAATCTAACAGAGTTGGATTCAAATAGTCGAATTTATGCGATAGAGATTAAAGGAAGTAGTTATGGGTATCTCTGGATTAATGGACCTAGCCAAGCCATTAACATGGTAGGGAATATTTTATTCGATTCTTTGAAGACACGAATTCAATATGAAATCAATCAACAAACGGCGAAGAAAAGTTTGTCTGTAGAGGACCAAATTATTAAAGAATTACTGAAAGAAGAGCGCTCTAACTATCATTATTTAGAAAAATTACTAGAAAAGGTACAGTTCGATCTTTCGTTACCGAGAATTTCAATTGCTATTACAAAAGATGAAGAATTTGACCGTGATGAGATTATGGGGCTCAAATATAAAATGAATGATAAGAGTACCATTTATTCATTGATTACTAGTCAATTTTTATTGATTTTCAAATCGGTGCCAGAAAATTTGAATGATAAAAGTTTATTTGGATATATTTCGGACTTTATCAATGAATTGATTGAATGGGGCTTATCGGATTGTTATTATGCAATTGGTACAATTCAAATGGATCTCGACTTATACCGTTTGAGCTATAAACATTGTCTATGGTTGAAAGAAAATATTTCTATGAATAAAGACAACCCCCTTTATTTTGAAGATTATCTTTTTTCATATGCTGCTTCCAAAAACTCACCCCAAACAATGGCATCGATTTTTGATTATTATAAGAAAAAAGCGACTCAAATAGATATAGATGAGCTTATTATTATAGTTGAAGAACTTTATTCAAATGATTTTAGTGTTAAAAAAACAGCAGAACTATTGTTTTTACACAAAAATACGTTGTTATATAAAATTAAGCGGTATGAAGAATTATTTAGTATTGACATTAGAGGAAGTTTTCATGGGAAAATGTTCATTTACTACTTAGCCAATTTTCTTAAAGACGAAAAAAGTAGAAAGCCGTAGGTGTATGAAAAGATGAGTCTGAAAATAAAATTAGTTCGTGTGGATAATCGATTATTACATGCTACTGTTGCTTTAAATTGGAATAGTTTTGTCAATGCTAATTTTATTGCTATTGTGGATCCTAGTCATATAGACGATCCTTTTTTAACGAAAGTATTGCAATTGAGTTTCCCGAAAAAAGATGGGGTGGGAATTTTTTCTATCGAACAATTGTTAGATTTTTTAGCACAAGACAGAGATGAAAAATGTAATTTAATGATTATTTTTAAAAATTTAGATATTTTAAATGAAGCGGTCGAGAAAGGATTCCAAGTCAAAGAAGTTCAACTTCCTTATCCTGCAAGTAGAGTGCTTATTAAAAAGTTAGATGCGTATTTTAGCGAAAAAGAAATTGATATGATCCGAAAAATGCAAAGAAAAGGGGTCAACTTTTATTTACAAACGGCACCTTACGATTCTAAAGATTATACAATTTTTAAGTAAAAAGATCGGAGGTCAAGCATGACAATAAAATTTGAAACGATTATTAAAAATGAAATCGCTCAATTATTTGATACCTTAGATATGGAAGCTTTAGAAAAAGCAAAGCAACTAATTTTAACAGCGGAAAGTCAAGGTGGACGTGTTCACATAACAGGAATTGGAAAACCGTCGTATGTTTCTGGTTACATTGCTTCTTTGTTTTCTTCTACAGGGACACCGACATATTTTTTAGACGGAACAGAAGCAATTCACGGTTCAAGTGGACAAGTTAAACCAGGAGATGTGGTTATCGCAATCTCTAACAGCGGAGAAACCGAAGAGTTGCTACGATCTGTTCGAACATTGAAAAACAACGAGGCTATAATTATCGGTGTGTCTAGTAGCAAGGAGTCTTCTTTGAGTCTACTAGCCAATGAAAGTTTATGTACGTTTACTGAAAATGAAGGAGACGATTTGAATAAGCCTCCTAGAGCATCTATAATTAAACAAACACTCTTGTTACAAGTATTATCTATTTTACTTCAGGAAGCCAAAAATATAGGTCCGAAAGAGTATGTGAAATGGCATCCCGGTGGAGCAATCGGGAAATCTTTTACAAATCAATAGAATTGAAATTTTTTGATTCCTAAAAAAATGATAGAGAAAAAAGCTGCAATTTATGAGAAATCTTTTTTGATTTTCTATAAATTGTGGCTTTTTTTTCAGGGAATAAGTTGATTTTGGAATGATTTCAGAAACCCAAGGACAAGCTGATTTATATGCTATACTTAATCAAAAGGGGGGAGACAATGAATCGCTTATTTGAAATAGTTTTACTATTGATTGACCATAAAAAAATGACCACTAAACAACTCGCAGACTATTTTGAAATCTCTCAAAGAACTGTTTTAAGAGATTTAGACAAATTACTTGTAGCAGGAATTCCGATTGAAACGAATCAAGGTTATCAAGGAGGAGTGTCACTTGCAAAGACTCACCGTTTGGCCATCGATTTTATGAGTAAACAAGAAAAAGAAGCCTTAGTAGTTGGTGTAAAGGCAATCGATAGTGTTCAAGCCAACCCCTTGTTACCGATTGTCACAAGAAAAATTTTTCAACACCTACCAGATGAAAGACCAATGATGGAAATCGATTTGTCCTCATGGTATGGCAATAGTCTAAAAACTAAAATTGAATCAATCAAAGATTGTATTTCTCAACAACAGAAATTGTCATTTCTTTATTATTCAGAAGCAGGAGATAAAGAGAAAAAAGTCTCTCCTTATCAACTTGTTTTTAAATGGGGAAATTGGTATTTAAAAGGAATTTGTGAGGAAAATCTAGATTACCGTTTATATAAATTAAATCGTATGGATCAACTAGAAATCATTGCTGAAACAGCTTATTCATTAGATGAAGAAACAGAAACTGATGATTATTTTGAACAAATTAATTTTCAGGTTTATGCTCGATTTAGCAAAAAAGTAAAAGCACAGTTGATTGACGATTTTGGGAAAAATTCGTTCACAGAAAAAGAAGAAGGTCTTTATTTTAAACAAGGATTTACGAATAAATGTTACTTGATTCGTTGGCTTTTAGGTTTTGGTGCAGAAGTAGAAATTTTAGAACCACAGGAAATCAGAAATGAATTGAAAGAAATCAGCCAAGCAATAAGTGAACTTTATTAATATGACAGTCAGTTGTCATATTTCTTTTGGTAAACTAATTTGGAGGAGGTATTCAAATGAAACTTTCAATGGTTGGAATTATTGTTAAAGAAATGGAACGAGCAATTGCATTTTATGACTGTTTGGGATTAGTAGTTAGTGAACGATTTGGTGAAGAGTATGTGGAATTAAGTAATGCAACGATTCGCATCTCATTAAATACTCAATCAATGGTCAAAGGAGTCTATGGTTTTGAACCAAATCTATCTGGTGAACGACTTGAGTTAGCTTTTGAACTAACAGATAAAAATGAAGTCGATGCATTGTATCAAAAAATCAAAGACAATGATTATGCAATAATCAAAGCACCATGGTCTGCGCCTTGGGGACAATATTATGCATTAGTGGCAGATCCAGATGGGAATATTTTGAGTTTATTTTCGAATAATTAGGAGGAAAGAAATATGGAAGTCGATATTCCGAAAAGACAAGCCGAACTGATTACTTGGGGTGAATCGAAAAAAGGAGCAGAAGTCTACTTTAGAGAGGATTGGGATTGCTATTATTTTTCTTTACTAGGAAAATGCTACGGGATGATGAATAATGAGTTGATCACGTTGAAAGGACCTGTGACAGAAAATGAACAGCTAAGAGAAATGTACCAAGATATTATTCCAGGCTATTATGCGAATAAAGCGCATTGGAATTCTATCTATCTGAAAACAACTGAATTGACAGTTGAAGAATTAAAGCAGTTTATTGATCGTTCCTATCAGTTAGTTTTTCAAAAATTGACGAAAAGGGATCAGCAGAAAATTAATGAGTTGCCGACCGATTGATTGTGCGATGTACTTATTTTCATAAAGAAGAACTAAAAACAGCGTGCCTTAATGAGTGATTCGAACGACCACTCATGTAAAGGGATGCTGTTTTTAGTGATTGATGGAATTATTTTTATCGTTATAATGATTCGATAAAATGGTCTGGATAAGTATTCCAATAGTCCATGTAAATACGATTCTTGTTTTTATCCAAATTCATTTGATAAAGCCGAAAAGTGACTAGTTTATTCTTAGGTTGCCACTGTTCTTTGTAAGAGTATTGATAGTTGAATCCAAGCTTTGTCATGACAAGACCGCTTGCTTGATTATAAATATCGTGGGTGGCAGTTAGATAAGTCCAACCTTGATTTTTTAGAAAATGGATTACAGGTAGACAAGCTTCTGTTGTAATTCCTTGATTCCAAAATTTTCTTAATAATCCATAACCAAAATCATGGCTAGCTGTTCCGTTAATCGAGATGTATCCGATTGGAGTGTCATTCTCTTTTAAACAAATGACGAAGTAGTAGCCATTTTGTTCTTTATAATGTTTTATTTTGGTTTTATAAAAATCTTCGGTCTCTGCTATAGTTTTTATCGGGAACCATGGCAAATAAGTATTAACTTCTTCATCTGATAAAATTTTGTAGAGTGCTTGCATGTCGCAACTATTTTCTTTTATTTCTCTGACAATTAATCTTTCTGTTTCAAGCATAGATTCATCCTTTTTATTTAATTTTAGAGGAAAAGAGCTTGAGACGAAAGTCAATCACTTTTGATTCAATCTCTTTATCCTCGTAAGTTTACTGCCAGTTATTATCAATTGCGATGTTTAATGACGATAAGATAAAATATTTATCTATTTACGGAACGGGCAAAACGTGAAACGGTATGTCGTTTCCCTCTGATGGCATCAGAAAGTTCTTTGATATTTTCAATTCCAACAAGGCCCATGTTTGCATCACCGATATGCTGGATATCAATACCTAATACTTTATTTCTGATAGCTAACTCACGAATCGTTTGAGGATCAGAGCTTTCCTGAGAAGTTCCAATAGCACTCATAACAAGTACATTATTGGCATGAGCGAGTTCTACTACTTGGCGAACTTGTTCGTCACTAATTCCCCAAACTGTTCCGACAGCTGGAACTAGAATAATATCAGCACCAGCTTCAATAAATTTTTTAGCTGATTCTGTACTAACAACAGGTTCATCCACTCCTGAACTATGCATTTTACCAGCTATAATGACACCTTCGAAATGTTCTTTAGCGATTTTGATATTTTCTTCAATTAGTTTATTTGTTACCCCAGTACCTGGGTTACCTGTTAAAAGAATGAAGTCTAATCCTAACTTATTAGCTTTGATAAAGCTATCTTTAGAAGCTTGTCTTCCTTTAGCAATAGTCAAGCGAGTAGAGGTCATCGTAGCATCGTCATCTACAGGTTCAAGGTTTGCTCCGATAGGAAGACCAACGATATGTTTCAAATCTTCAATTGCTGATTCATGAGGTTTGGCAGTATCCAAAGTGAATTCTTTGTCATAGAGTCCTAGTATAATCGGTTCATTTACATCAAATGCATTTAATAAAATCATGTCAGCACCATAAGCACGTGCTAACTCGCTTGAAGTGATGTCTCCTACAATTGAAGGATGAACGACTACATTTTCACTTAAAATAACCCTTCCTTCACTCGCTTTGATACTTTGAAGTAAATCGTTCTTTGAAAAATTTTTGATTTCACTCGCATTAGCACTGATTAATCGATTGACCATTTTGTTACCACCTTTATTTAGTATTTTTTTGTAGTTTGTAGAATATATTTTTATCCGATAGTTCCTTCTCTTTGTTTTCTATCGACTGCCAAGAAAAATGGAAGATAACAGAAAATGTCGACTGCTATAATAATGATTTGCCAAATCACTCCGGTAATGCTACCTGTGGCGATGTATCCACTAACAAGCGGTGGAGTTGTCCAAGGTACAGCAATCCCAATAGTTTTGTGAAGTAAGCCAGTAGACATTGCAAAATAGGTGATAATGACATTTACAACTGGCGTAAAAACAAAAGGAATCAAGAATGCCATATTCAACATGATTGGCATCCCAAACATCAATGGTTCACTGATATTGAAGATATTTGGAACAACACCAACAGCTTTCATTGCTTTAGATTCTGGGCTTCTTCCCCAGAAGAAAATAGCTAAAGCTAAACCGAATACTGCTCCACCACCACCGATATAAACAAACATATCAAAAAACTGTGTAGTAATAATATGTGGTAATTCTTGACCAGCTTGCATAGCAAGACGATTTGCATCTGTGTTTGCTAGAAAAATAGGTGCTGTTACAGAACCAACGATATTTCCCCCATGAATTCCAACAAACCAAAAAAGACTGTTAAGCATAACGGTGATTATAGCACCAAAGATGTTCCCACCAATGAAGCCTAAAGGGCCAGCCAAAATTGTCGCTAATAATTCATGACTATTTTCGAATGGAGACAAATCAATAGCTAAACTACAGACAAATGCTAAAGCTAAAATCACAGCTCCAGGAATAATTGCGACAAAGCTGTTACTAACTGCAGGTGGTACACTGTCTGGCATTTTAATGATAATTTTACGATTTACGAACCATTGGAAGATGTAAGCTGAAATAAGTGCAACAACAATTGCGATAAATAATCCTTTACTTCCTAGATAAGTGACAGGAACTCCTTCGCCTAAATCACTAATAATATTAGGTGTTAAAACTAACCAGGCGGACATAGATAAAACTCCAGCAGTAGTACCATCAACGTTGTACTGTTTAGCCATACTGCGACCAATCCCAAATGCTGCAACAAGTCCCATGATACCAAATGAGGAATTTACTACGTGATTAATTGCATTTGTCAGTTTTCCATCTAACAGTGTAGCTAAAAATTCTGGCCAACCAACGATTGGAAAACTACCAATAATAAGAAAAATACTACCAATAATTATCAAGGGCATAGCTAAGGCGATTCCATCACGGATAGCAATTAAGCCTTTGATGTTTCCTAATTTTGCTGCAGTGGGCATTAAATATTTTTCCATCCAAGCTTCGACCTTTTTCATAATTCTAACCTCCTAGTTTTTTTTTGGTATATACCTTAATTAAATGATAGCGCTTTCTTATCGTGGTGTCAATGGGATTAGCAGCTTTATTGGGTGTTCGAAATGATTATCTAATAGATTTTTTTTTGTTATTAAATGTACTTTTAAGTGTTTCTTGGTTAAGAAAAAATAATTATAAGTTAAAAATAAATGTTATGTCTTTTTATGATTTATGTAAAAAGTGTAGGGAATATAAAGTAGAAACTTATTTTATTTGATAAAATCAAAAATATGGTTTGACAGCGTTTACAAATGATGCTATAGTACTGTTTATAAACACAGGGTGTAACTATTAAATTAGGCACGACCTAAGATTTTTTTCTTAGGTCGTTTTTGTGCCTAAAAAATTTAGTTAGTGTGAAGATAAAAATGGGAGAAGGATAATATGTAGCGAACTGAAAAGGGATAATTTCACTTAGCTTTCTGAAGAAGGAGAATGTTAATGGGGATGAGTATTACAAAAAAAATAAATCACAATGTTGTTTTAGTAGAGGATGCTGGAGTCGAAAAAGTTGCTATGGGCAAAGGAATTGGATTCTCTGCCGTCATTGGGGGAGAGTTTGATGAATCAGCGGCAGATAAAATATTTGTACTGGATTCCAAAGAAAAAACCAAATTATTCAGTGAGTTAGCAGCTCAAATTCCGTTAGAATTTATTGAGTTTTCAGAAGAAGTCATTCGTTTTGTCCAGTCGAAAATTAGTATCACATTAGATTCGAATATTTATATTGCTTTAACTGATCATATTTATTTTGCGATTCAACGAGGAAAAGAGAATAGTCAAGTAACAGCTATTATGTTACCTGAGATGAAATTGCTGTATCCTGATGAATATTATGTATCAAAAGAAGTTGTTGAGATGATCAATCAGCGTTATGGAACAATACTTGGAGATAACGAGGTTGGTTTTATTACTATGCATATTATTAATGCAGAATTAGGGGAAAAAAATAGTTTAAATAGTTTGAAATTATTAGAAATGACGACCGAAATTTTACAATTATTAGAACGAGAATATTTTATGGAGATAGACAAAGATTCGTTGTTGTATCATCGTCTAATGATTCATGTTAAGTTTTTAGTCAAGCGTTTGATTTACAAAGAGCAAGTGCCAGATGAAGATTATTCTTTCTTCAATGAATCTTTTATTAAAAGTTCTCCATATAAAACAGCAACTTATATTACAAAGATTATAAGTGAAAAATATGGACTTGAAATTAAAGAAAATGAAACTATTTACTTAGCGATTCATCTTGCAAGAATTAAATGAAAACGATTTAGGGTGTTACTATTCGGTAGGCGCGACCTAATAAGTATTTTTAGCAGTAAGCTATTAAGATACTTATTAGGTTGTTTTTTTATAAAAAAGAAAAGAGGATTTAAATGGGAAAAGTAATAATAAATTCAGATGATTTTGGCTACAGTCGAGGAGTAAATTATGGGATTATTGATACCTATCAAAAGGGAATTTTAACATCGACAACATTGATGCCAAATATGTATGGATTTGATCATGCAGTAAAACTTGCTAAGGAGTTTCCAGATTTTGGTGTGGGTGTCCATTTAACACTAACTTGTGGCAAACCGTTATTACAGAATTTGAGTAGTCTGATTGATGAACAAGGTTTTTTTAAAAAGTTACCATTTTATGAACATGAATTTGAAATCGATCTTGATGAATTATACCAAGAATGGAATGCTCAAATACAAAAAATTTATCGAGCAGGAATTGAACCAACGCATCTTGATAGCCATCATCACACTCATACTTTTGCACAAAATCAAGAAATTATTGTTTTGTTAGCTAAAAAATATGATTTACCAGTTCGAGGGAATTTTGAAAAAAAAGCACAAGTTCGTCATGTTGACTATTTTGAACCATTTTTTGATGATGTAGGAACGCCAAATCAAGAAGAACAATTTGAAGAATCATTAAATAATTATCTATCAAAGTTATTGACGCGATTGCGAACAGAAAAAACGACAGAGATTATGTGTCATGCTGCTTATATTGATCAAGAATTATCTCGTGGTTCAAGTTTTATACAATCTAGAATCAATCAAGTTAATTTTTTAATTCACTCAAAATTTGCTACCGAAGTAAGCCATGATAAAGAAATAGAACTGATTACTTATCGTGATTTGTAAAAAGGGATGATAGAATAGAACGTTTATAGTAAAGATTTATTGAGTTTAATTCTAGATAGGAGGAAGAAAATGACAAATTTTAAAGCAAATATACAAAAATTAGGTAGAGCAATGCTGTTACCTGTGGCAGCTATGCCACTTGCTGGGTTGATCTTACGTTTATCTGCAGGCGATATGTTCAATATTCCAGTTTTGGGAGCTGCCGGAAATGCTGTTTTTGGTAATTTAGATATTCTTTTTGCGGTGGGGGTAGCAATTGGTTTTGCAAAAACTAAAGATAAAGGCATCCCGGCGTTAACTGGATTTTTAGCGATTGCTACGCTAAAACAAGGTCTAGAAATTATGAATCCAGATGTCAGTATGGGGATATTTGGAGGGATTATTTCTGGATTGATTGCTGCTTGGACGTACAATCGTTTTAAAAACCAAAAATTACCACTTGTTTTCTCTTATTTTGCTGGAGAAAAATTTCCCTTAACAATGGTTATGATTATCCAAACGGTAGCATCTGTTTTTTTGGGAATAGTGTGGCCTGTGATTCAAGCAGGAATTGACAGTTTTGCAAAAATACTGGTTGATATGGGCGCTTTAGGTGTTGGAATCTTTATGTTTTTAAATCGTTTATTGATTCCTTTTGGTCTTCATCATGTGTTAAATACGTATGTTTATTATGATTTAGGTAGTTATACAAATCCTAGTGGAGAAGTATTTCGCGGTGAGATGACACGCTTCATAAATGGCGATCCGCAAGCGGGGTTATTTTTATCTGGATTTTTTGTAGTGATGATGTTTGGGATTCCTGCGATTTGTTTGGCGATTTATCGCGCTGCTTTTAAAGAAAATAAAGAGATGGTTAAAGGCATTATGGGAAGTGGAGCGGCCACTTCGATTATTGCTAATATAACAGAACCAGTTGAATTTAGTTTTATGTTTATTTCGCCAATGTTGTATGTTATTCATGCTTTTTTTGCTGGTCTTGCAGGGATTGTTTGTTACTTACTCAATATCCGAATTGGTTTTACTTTTGGTGCGTGTATTGTTGATTATTTGATTAATTTTAGGATTGCTACAAACCCAATTTTGATTGTACCAGTTGGAATAGTGTTTTTTATTCTTTATTATTTTACATTTTATTATTTGATTACTAAACGAAACATTCCGACTCTAGGAAGAGAAACCACCGCTGAATTTAATGAAGAAGTAAATGAAGGGAAAGAAGAAACTCTCTCCTTGGCAAGTAAAAACTATGAATACATGGCGAAAAAATTACTTGATGCATTTGGAGGGAAGGAAAATATTGAAGATGCTTATAGTTGTAATACACGTTTGAGAGTTGAGGTTAAGGATAACAACGTTGTAAATGAGCAACGGATTAAACAATTAGGGGTTAGCGGACTGATTAAACCGACTGAGAGAAACTACCAAGTGATTATTGGTTTGGAAGTAACATATATTATGGCAGAATTTGATAAATTATTAGAAAAGTAAGGACCGGTGAAAAAAATGACAAAAAAACAAATTATCACAATTGCGGGTGGCGGAAGTACGTACACTCCAGGAATCATTCAAGCAATATTGAATAATTCAGTTAGGCTTCCACTTAAAGAAATTCGTTTGTATGACATTGATAAAAAAAGAAACGATGACATGTTTTTGATTATTGATCTTATGTTGAAAAAGGAGCATCAAGAGGAGGTATCATTGGTTTCCACGGAAGATCCTGAAATCGCATTTTCGGACTGTGATTTTGTTTTCTCTCAAATTCGTGTAGGTGGTATGAAGATGAGGGAACAAGATGAAAAAATCCCATTAAAATATGACTTAGTTGGGCAAGAAACTTGTGGATTAGGAGGATTTTCCTATGGAATGCGTTCAATCAAAGGATTATTAGAAATTGTCGGATATGTTCAAACTTTTGCTCCTACTGCTTGGATTTTAAACTATACGAATCCTGAATCAATTGTTTCAGAAGCCATTCGCCGGACGTACCCTGAAGCAAAAATGATCAATGCTTGTGATATGACGATTTCTATCGAAGAAACAATTGCTGTAAATTATGGTTATGACAGAAAAAATTGGATACCTAGTTATTACGGGTTGAATCATTTTGGTTGGTATACATCAATTTATGATAAGTCACTTTGTAGAGATGTTATGCCAGAAATTATTGAAAAGTTAAAGACACAAGAAATGACGGTGGCTGATTTTAATGCTGGTGATAAAACCTGGCAGGAAGCTTTTAGTATGATGTCGATTATTACCCAAAACTTTCCTATGAATATTCCAAATAATTATTTAGAATATTATCTTTATCCTGATATGGTTGTTGAACATACAGACAAAAATTATACTAGAGCAAATATGGTTATGGATGGAAGAGAGAAAAATACACATGAAATGGCACATAAAATACGTGAAGGATTAACAGAAGATGTCCTCAATTTTAATTTTGGGGAACACGGGCAGTACATTGTTGATATGGCAACCTCTATCTTAAATGATGAACGACGCCGATTTATGTTGATTGTTCCAAATCAAGGTGCGATTCCTAATTTACGATTGGATGCAGTTGTAGAAGTTCCTGCTTACGTTGGAGCAACAGGAGTTGAACCAGTTTCCTTAAGAGAGCCAATTAATGATTTTCATAAAGGTTTGATGGAGGCGCAGGTTGCAGCCGAAAAATTATTAGTGGATGCTTATTTTGAAAACTCCTATCAAAAAGCATTACAAGCATTTACCTTAAATCAAACAGTACCTAACGCTAGAGTTGCAAAATTAGTTTTAGATGACATGATTGAAGCTAATAAAGAATATTGGCCAAAGTTAGTATAGAGGTGGCGGGGAAATGTCAATTTTTAAAAAGAAAAAAATAATAAAATCAGTTACTAGCGGACAGTTAATTTCTTTAAATGAAGTAAAAGATCAAGTGTTTTCTAAAAATATGATGGGGACAGGTTTTGCAATTGCTCAACATAGTGGGCAAGTTTTTTCCCCGATTGCTGGTAAAATTTTATCTATTTTCCCAACCCGACATGCTATTACCATTGAAACAATAGTAGGTGATAAACTATTCATTCATATGGGATTAGATACTGTAGAACTAAAGGGAGAACCATTTCTAATTTCTGTAAAAGAGGGAGATATGGTCACTTGTGGCCAATTAATAGCTGAAATGGATATTGCGATGATTGAAAAAAAGGAAAAGGATACGACGATTGTTGTTGTATTACCTGAAGTTTCTAAAGGGAAAGTGAGTAAGAAGAAACAAGTTACTATTGAAGATGATGTTTTTGTCTTTTGAAAAATAAAAAATTTTAGAAAATAAGTAATTTTTATATTCGTCTCAGATATATAAAGTAGAAAAACTAGTCAAAACGAATTTTTGGTTTTGGCTAGTTTTTTAGCATAAAATAGAAGAATGGACTAAATATATTATTTTTAATAGCGTGTAGTACAGCTGGAAATTTATAGAAGAGAATTTTTTGAAAAGTGTTGAAGCGTATCGTTGAAAAAGTTTTTGTACATTTTATATAACATGAATCGTTTGTCTAGATTTTCAGCAAAATTATTAGGGAATCTGAATTCCTTAATTAGCTACAAACTTACTATAATTTTAATTAAAGCTAATTCTTGCTATAATGAGGTTGGGACAAAGGCGGTTAGCTCCAAGTAATAAGAAGGAATTTCCGAAAATTGCTCTTCAAATTTTTGGTAAATTTCGGCTTATTTCTGAAGGAGCTGCTTTTGCAACACCGTTTGTTCGGTTTTAAGAGGTAAAACAAAAGTGTTCTTTACTTTTGTGTCATCCACACTTATAGACAAAAATTGACATTTTTAATTGCTGATCAATTCTATTCAATAATAAATTCTGGGGGGAATAAAAATGAATGAAGAACAACAAAATAATACATATCACACATTTGATTTTTTGAGTAAAAGAAGAAATGACCCTAAGTGGCGACCACAGTATTTGGAACGATTAGCGGAAATGCAGAAGTTAAAAAGTAAAAGGGAAAATAAAGTGATTGCTTTTTTAATAGTAGTTATCATTATCGAACTCGTAATACTAGGTTATTTAATGTTTTTTAATCCCAATGCTAATCAGGAATCTAGTATGAACTATCCAAGTCAGACTCAATCCCACATAGAGATACATCAAGAAGAGACACAAAAATTATAACTGAAAGTTTAAAGTAGCCAATGGAGTAAAGTGATAATTTGGAGGAATAAAAATGTTGTTTATCTCAAAAGAAGAAATGATGGAACATTATACGATGAGAGAGGCGATTGAGGCGGATAAAAAAGCTTTAACGGCTTATTCAAGTGGTAAAGCGACTGTTCCACTGAGAACAAATCTGGCAATACCTGAAGCGAACGGGCAAAGCTTGTATATGCCAGCCTATGTGCAGGGAAGTCAGCCGAGTTTAGGTATCAAAATCGTCTCTGTCTATCCTGAAAATAGTAAAAAGAATTTACCGAGTGTACCAGCCACAATGGTTGTTTTAAATCCAGAAACAGGAATTGTTGAAGCGATTTTGGATGGCACTTATTTAACACAGTTACGAACTGGAGCAGTTCAAGGGGCGGCTACAGAATTATTAGCTAGAGAGGATGCTGAAATAGGGGCTTTGATAGGTACTGGTGGTCAAGCTCAAGCACAATTAGAGGCAATGCTGACTGTAAGAAAACTAAAAGAAGTTCGCATTTTCGATGTTGATGTAGCGCGTGCTTGTCTATTTGCAGAGCAAATGAAGGAATTGTTTGAGGCAACTATTGTTGCTATAAAAACGAGTCAAGAGTGTGTAACGGATGCAGATATTATTACCACAGTAACGACATCTAAACTGGCAACTTTTTCGGCAGAATGGATTAAAAAGGGAGCTCATATTAATGGGGTAGGTGCATATACACCTGAAATGTGTGAAATTCCTAAAGAAATTATCAAACAAGCGGATGTAATCATTTTTGATACGATGGAAGGTGTGTTAGCGGAAGCTGGAGATTTTATGCAACCTTTGAAAACTGGTTTTATTTCAAAAAATCATTATCGTGGGGAATTGGGACAATTGATTAATGGAGAGATTCAAGGGAGGCAATCAGCTGACGAAATTACTATTTTTAAAACCGTCGGATCTGCTGTTTTAGATACGACGGTTGCTAATGAAATTGTAGCGAAAATAAAGCAAAAAAATTAATTTGCTAAAAAGACAACTGAGTATTAGGTTGAAATGAGAATTATTACTTGCTGAATAAGTTGTTTCAGTAGGATATAGTTGGAAAAATGTGGGACAAAAGTGGTTCTTGGAGCTAAGTACTTCTGTCCCAATAATTTATTTGAATAACTCTTTATTACTCAAAACCTTGCGGATGTTTCTCTTGCCAACGCCAAGCATCTAAACACATTTGCTCAAGAGAATGTGCAGGTTGCCAATTCAGTAGTGCTTTTGCTTTTTGAATTGAAGCGAAACTTTTTGCGACATCACCCGTTCTTTTTTTTGTATACTCATAGGGGATTTTGGTACCAGTAACTTTTTCAAAAGTAGTAATAATTTCTAATACCGAATAACCTTTTCCACTTCCGAGATTAATTGCATCAAAACCATTAGTCTGGGAGCTATCAAGTAGATAGTTTAGAGCTAAAGTATGACCTAGTGCGAGATCTTCAATATGCAGGTAATCTCTGACGGTTGTACCATCGATTGTGTTAAATGTACTACCGAAAATTTTTAGTGAAGGCAGATTTCCAAGCGCAATTTGAGTGATATAAGGAATTAGATTATTTGGAATTCCTTTCGGATCTTCCCCAAGGTCTCCGCTACTATGTGCGCCAATAGGATTGAAGAAACGCAATGAAATGAAGCGCCAACGTTTATCTGAACGTGCCAAATCTTTAAGAATAATCTCGTTCATTTTCTTGGTTTGCCCATATGGGCTGATTGGTGTTAAGTCCGCTTCTTCAGTAATTGGCAGCACTAACGGAGTGCCATAAACGGTTGCAGAGGAACTGAAAACTAAATGAAAAACTTGTTTTTTTTGCATAATGGTTAACAGATTGATCAGACCACTGACATTGTTTCGATAATAATCCAAGGGAATTTTTGTCGCTTCGTTTACCGATTTTAATCCAGCGCAGTGTATTACGGCAGTAATTTTATTTTCTTCAAATACTTGTTTAAGCTGAGAAAAACTACAATAATCAATAGGATAAAAAGTAATTTTTCTATTTGTTAATTTTTCAAGGGCAGCAATAACTAAAGGATTTGAATTACTAAAATTATCTACAATAACAACTTCAAATTGTTTGTTGATCAAGTCAATCACGACGTGAGAACCGACATAACCAGCCCCACCAACTACTAAAATTTTATTCATAAAAACCTCTTTTCTAAAGAAAAAGCTAAAAGTCTTCTGTAATTTTTTTTGAGATTGAGACAAAAGGATTAGCTACGAGAAAAGAATGGATCCGATGCATCATCGAATCACTACGTTCTTCGTGTTTTGTCTCTCACTTTTTTATTTGAACTATCTTTAGTGTAATCATTTTGTTTTGAATCAGTTAGGACATATGTCATACTCAAAATAATAATGAGAAGGAGTTGACGAATGGAAAAAGCTAATTTGACTCAAAGAGACAAGCAACTATTAAAAGCATATCAATTAGAGGCACAAAAGCTAGAAAACATTTGTGTAGTAACGTATGCTCCAAGTGAAATTCTTTTTTTTGAAGGAACTCGAAATGAATACTTGTTTATCATTACTGCGGGACAGGCGCAAGTTCGTACCACAGCTACAAATGGTAGAAATCTAATTTTAAGTTATTACATTGAAAAAGGGTTACTAGGAGATATGGAAATGATGTCTGACTCAAAAAAGGCTTATGCCACAGTGACGGCAGTGACTGCTGTTTCTTGTATCTTAATTCCTTATGCTAAAAATATGGAAATAATCAAAACAAATAACCGTTTTATGAATATTTTAGCCAAAAGTTTATCTGATAAACTAATCAACAGTACCAATCATTTTGTGTTAACAACCCTCTATAATGGCTTGCAGCGAGTTTGCGCATTTATCTACCAGCAAGCTGAGGAAGATTTTTTTCAAGTGAATTTAACGGATATGGCTGATACGATAGGGATTTCGTATCGTCAACTACATCGTTTGCTCAAAAAGCTTTGTGAACAAAAAATATTAAAAAAGAGTGCGAAAGGTTACGTTATTCTAGAGAGTCAAAAATTGTGGGAGCTTTCAATGGAATAACTAAGAGATACTGAAAAAACAGGAGTCGAATAAAAAAGATTTTTACTTTTTTATAGTGATCGTTATTTGTTTTAAATAATTCCAAATTGAAAAAAGTTTTTTTCGCGATAGTTTTTGGCTATCACTGGTTTGTTTTTCCTATAAAGTGAGTGCTTGAATAACGAATTCAAGTCTTGTATATTTAAGGAGAATCAATAGATAGAGTTGCAGTTAAATGAAGTAGATGATTTAACCGTCAAAAAGTGATGATTGAAGCGTTGTGCAGTAAGTAGTTAAATATATAGGAGGAGATTGTTATGACAAACATTTATAATTCAGTGACTGAAGCAATTGGAGCGACACCAATCGTTAAGTTTAATCGATTGACAAACGAAGCAGATGCCGAAGTTTATGGGAAACTGGAATTTTTTAATCCTGGCGGTAGTGTGAAAGATCGTATTGCATTAAGTATGATTGAGTCAGCTGAAAAATCAGGGAAATTAAAACCAGGTGGAACAATTATTGAACCAACGAGTGGGAACACAGGGGTCGGTTTAGCTATGGTAGGAGCTGCTAAAGGGTATCAAGTAATCATCGTAATGCCTGAAACAATGAGTATTGAAAGAAGAAAACTAATTAAGGCTTACGGGGCACAACTGATTTTAACACCTGGGGCACAAGGGATGAAAGGGGCAATTGCTAAAGCGAAAGAATTAGCTGCTGAAAATGGCTACTTTTTACCTTTACAATTTGATAATCCTGCTAATCCCGCTATTCATGAAGCAACAACGGCGAAGGAAATCGAAGCAATTTTTGGTACTGAAGGAATTGACGCCTTTGTGGCTGGTGTAGGAACTGGCGGAACGGTAACAGGCGTTGGAAAAGCGTTGAAAAAAGTGTATCCTGAGATTAAGATTTATGCAGTAGAACCGACTGAATCAGCTGTTTTACAAGGCGAACAACCTTCACCACATAAAATTCAAGGAATTGGCGCAGGATTTATTCCTTCTATTTTAGATACAGATATTTATGATCAAGTGATTTCTGTAACTAGCGAAGAAGCATTAGAAACTGCAAGAGAAGTTGGTAAAAAAGAAGGTATTTTAGTAGGGATTTCAAGTGGAGCTGCAGTTTTTGCGGCACTTAAAGTAGCGAAAGAATTAGGCAAAGGCAAAAAAGTCTTAGCCTTGATTCCAGATAACGGAGAACGCTATTTATCTACGGTTCTTTATGCAGAAGAAGAATAACGATTAAATGATAACAAAACTTCTATTAAGTGGAGAACATTGATTTATCAGTTGTTTAGCAACAAACTTCCTCTAAAAACAAAGTACATGATGAATTAAGTTGACTATTGATTCATTTGTTATTCACAATAAAGAGATTATAAAAATTAAAGGGTTCAAAAGACAATGCTAACTGTCTTTTGAACTCTTTTCTATTTATATAAAACCCGTTAAAAAAAGGGGGTGAAGTAGCGTATTTTACAAGCAATTTTTTTTCTTAGCATGGAAAAAATTCGTTGCTTATAAAATAAGTTGAAATTGTTGTAACAGATAGTGAATAAGCTAATGTTGCACCATTCATTTTTGTTTTTCGAGGCTAATTACTTTTCACATAGAATTATTAAGTTGTCTTATTTAGAGAAGTATTTTTTTTGAGGTTCATATTTGAATAAAGTTTAGTGGTAATAATCTAATAGACAAAATTAAAAATAGTAATCTAAGCTCAACTACTATAATAAATTTGTTTTACGTTTTTTGGTCCATACCACTAGTCAAAAAAAAAAAATCATGCTATAATTGGACTATACCAAAAACGAGAAGGAGCGAATAACCTTGGAAATTATTAAAGTTAAAGACGCGCAAGAAGGCGGAAAAAAAGCATTTGAAATCATTAAAGCAGGTATGAATAATGGGGCAAAAGTTCTTGGACTAGCTACTGGTAGTACGCCGGAAACATTATATAAAGAAATGGTTACGAGTGATTTAGATTTTTCTGCTATGACATCTGTTAATTTAGATGAATATATTGGCTTAGAAGCAACAGATAAACAAAGCTACCGTTACTTTATGCAAGAACAATTATTTGACAAAAAACCTTTCAAAGAAACGTTTGTTCCAAATGGAAAAACGGCTGATTTAGAAGGCGAATGCAAACACTATGAAACAATTGTTGATGAACATCGAGTAGATATCCAAATCCTTGGAATTGGTGAAAATGGACATATTGGTTTTAACGAACCTGGAACTCCATTTGATAGTAAAACACATGTGGTTGAATTAACAGAATCAACAATCAATGCGAACAAACGTAATTTTGATAAAGTAGAAGATGTGCCGACTAGAGCAATCTCAATGGGAATTGGTTCAATCTTAAAAGGTAAAAAAATGGTCTTGATGGCATTTGGAGCAGCGAAAGCAGATGCTGTTAAAGGATTAATTGAAGGACCAGTTTCTGTCGATTTACCAGCTAGTGTTTTACAAGATCATTCAGATGTGATTGTTATTATTGATGAAGCAGCAGCTAGCAAATTATAATTCAAGCATGATTTCCCAACTATTCTAAGTAGTGAATTTGACACACTACTTAGTTGAAACTGATTAGAATAGAAACCTTGGTTCAAAACTATTTTGTAGTTTTAGCGGAGGTTTCTATTTTTTTGATAAATAACTATGACCAAAAGTTTGAATTGAAATTTGTTATTTAGAAGAAGACTTTCTACTTGATTTCTAATTAATATTATTATCTCCGTATGTTATAATATCAAAGGAGGTGGCAACTATTTTTATAAGCCTAATATTGTTTTTTTGTTTATTAGTTATACTGAAAGGATCTTGGTTAGTTAGAACAAGTGTAGCCCTAGTGACAAGTATTTACCAACTAACTACAAGTCTATTTCTATGTAATCTATTAACATTTACAAAAATAAATGCATTTTTTTCTCTGAGCTTAAAAAAATCTTACGTACTTACTTATTTAGTGATGGTGATTATTGCTATTATTTTTGCAACTATAGCAAAGATAATGAACTTTATACCAAAACCAAAAATAGTAAACAATATGGTAAGATCAAATAAAAAGAAGCGATTTAACTATACTAAACTCATAAGTCTATTTTTTATATTTGTTTTTATTTTTGTGGGCTCATTAAGCTATTTTTCTGCCAAATGGACCGTTGACTATTTTGGTAATGTTGGCATTGAGGAAATTTTATATACGCTCTCACAACCACTTGAAGGAAGTGATAAAGGCCAAATTGATAGTTTTCTTCTAGGTCCTTTGCTGACTTCGTTTACTCTTACAACTTCCATCATGTTTTTCATTTACTTTTTAGAAAGAGGATTAAATGCTTCAAAAAATAAATTTCTAAAATCAAATAAAAAATTCTATCTTTTTTTAGTGACTAGTGTTATTTTTCTAGGTTGTGGTTTAGCATTAGGAGCGGATCAATTTGGGTTTAAAAATATTAAAAATTATTTTTTTGAAAAGTCTACTTTATATGAAACTTATTTTGTAGATCCTGAGGAAACAAAAATTACTTTTCCTAAAAAAAAGCGTAACTTGATTTATATTTTTTGCGAATCTCTGGAAACAACCTTTCTATCAAAAGAATTAGGTGGAAGTCAAGAGGAGAACCTGATGCCAAAATTAAGTCAGTTAGCTCTTGCGGATGGAGTCAACTTTTCGAATACTGATTCGTTGGGTGGGGCTTTACAGTTACCAGGAGTCGGCTTTACTGTTGGCGGGATGGTTGGACAAAGTTCAGGAGTTCCTTTGAAAGTAACTGGACAATATAATGAAAATGAGTATGGAGCAACAACTTCTTTTATGCCAGGTCTAACTTCGTTAGGAGATATTCTTGAAAAAGAAGGGTACAATCAAACGTTGTTAATCGGTTCGGATGCAAGTTTTTCTGGTAGAGATAAATATTATCTGCAACATGGAAATTATGAAATTAGAGATTACAACTATGCACAAAAAGTTGGCTGGATTCCAGAAGACTACAAAGTTTGGTGGGGATATGAAGATGAGAAATTATTTCAATTTGCCCAAGAAACTTTGCTAGAACTTGCTGATTCAGATGAACCCTTTAATTTAACTTTATTGACAGCTGACACTCATTTTCCTGATGGTTATTCAACAGACGATACACCAAAACTATTTGATAATCAATATAGCAATGTTATTCATTATTCAGATGAATTAATCGGGAATTTTATTGCTTGGATTCAGGAACAACCATTTTATGATAATACGACAATTATTTTGTCTGGAGACCATTTAAGTATGGATAAAAACTTTTTTAAGGATGAAGATAGTAACTACGATCGAACAGTATTTAATCTTGTTTTAAATGCTCCCATTACTACTAGTTCTACAAAAAATCGTCAATTTAGTACAATGGATCTATTTCCAACAACATTAGCAGCTTTAGATGCGAAGATTGAAGGCAATCACTTAGGACTTGGTACAAATCTTTTTTCTTCAGAAAAAACTTTAATTGAACAACTAGGTTTTGATACGATGACTGAAGAGCTAAGTATGGGATCACAATACTATAATAAAAAGATTATGCAAGGCTCTGATTTGGAAGTATCTAAAAAACAGCAACCAGCTTCCACTAATAGTGAAGAAAAATAAAATTTACATTAGAGATAAAAGCAAAAAAACAGGATTTTGGTGATTTTCCAAAGTTCTGTTTTTTTGTCTAATTGCTCGATTCTAAGCAATTGTTTTAGTTTCTTGAAAAATGTTCGTGCCAAAACAGTTGCTATGCTTCAATCTCAGTCGAGAATTTTTAAAGATTTGTTGCTTATTTTTGTAGAAGTTACTTTTGTTCCAACTTCCTCATTCATATAAAATTTTCCTATTCAGTGATACTTTAAATAGTTGCATTGTGGTATTATTACCATATATGTTACAAAATGAACATGTATAAAATGTAATTTTTATCTATGTAAATGAAAAATAAAAAGTAAGAAGGTTGGGGGAAATTATGTCGATTCATACACTTTATCAAAAACAAAAACCAGTTGTATCTGTAGAACTGTTTCCACCGAAAAAAGAAGCAGCAATTGAGTCAATTTATCAAACATTGGACGGATTAAGCGAATGTAAGCCAGATTTTATCAGTGTTACTTATGGTGCTGGTGGGTCAGATGCAACAAATCAAACCTTGCAACTAGCTTCTTTGATAAAAAATGACTATAACATGGAAGCATTGCATCATTTAACCTGTATCACGAATACGAAAGCAGAAATTCAGCAATTATTGACTAATATGCAAGCAGCTGGAATTGAGAATGTTTTAGCCTTAAGAGGGGATATTCCCGCTGATAAAACCATTGAATCGGCAGATTTTCATTTTTCAAAAGATTTAATCACAACGATTAAATCAACAACCGACTTTTCGATTGGTGCAGCTTGTTATCCAGAAGGTCATATTACTCAGTTAGATTGTTCAGAGAATATGAAGCATCTACAAGAAAAAGCAGAGGCAGGAGCCGATTTTTTCATTTCACAGCTTTTTTTTGATAATGAAGTGTTTTATCGTTTGTTAGAAGATGTAGCAAAAGCGGGAATCCAAACACCGATTTCAGCAGGAATCATGCCGTTACTTAGTAAGCAACAAATTGAACGGATGATTTTCATGTGCGGTTCTTCACTACCAGCAGAATTGATTAAAGTTATTCATAAATACGAACACTCGCCAAATGATTTACGTCAAGCGGGATTAGAATATGCACTAAAACAAATGGAAGAGTTAGTTTCTCATGGGGTTTCAGGAATCCATGTTTACGCAATGAATCGACCAGAAATCGCTAAAGCTGCTATGCAATGCTTAAGAGGAGGCTAATCAAAATGCTCCCTTTGAATAAAAAAGAAATTTTGCGCTATTTAGGCTATAAAAGAAAACAAGAACTGACTGAAACAATTGATAAAGAGATTGATCAGTTGATAGAGGAAGTTCAGACGATTGCTCATCCTCGATATACCTATTTGATTTTTGAGTGCCAATCCAAAGAGACCGAACAAGAAATCCATGTGTTAGGAACGGATTTAATTTTAACGGGAAATTCTATTTATCAGCACCTAAAACATGCGGAAAAAGTGGTTTTATTAGCTGCAACTTTGGGGATAGAAGTAGAGCGCCGGATTCGTTATTATTCTTTGACCGAAATGAGTAAGAGTGTTATTTTAGATGCTTGTTGTACTGAATATGTTGAAAAAATCTGTGATTTGGCTGAATGTCAGATAGAACAAGAAGCTGAAAAAGAAAATCTTACAATGAATCGTCGCTTTAGTCCAGGATATGGCGATCTACCGTTAACCATTCAACCAGCTTTTTTAGCAGTTTTAGAAGCGGATCGTCGTCTAGGAATCCAATTATCTGAGACCTTATTAATGATTCCACGGAAATCTGTAACAGCGATTATTGGTTTATTTGATGATCCAAAACTTGCACGACCTAAAAGGAAAAAAAATACGTGTGTTGATTGTACTATGAATCAATCGTGTCAGTATAAAAGGGGATAAATATGAAAATTTTAAAAGAGTTGGAAACAGGTCATTTGCTTTTCGATGGTGCGATGGGAACGATGTTACAGAAAATGGGGTTACCGATTGGTTTAGAGCCTGAATATTTTAATCTAAGTTATCCTGAAACGGTAACAAAAATTCATCAAGCCTATGTTCAAGCAGGTGCTGATATTATTACTGCTAATACTTTTCAAGCTAATCGAATCAAGCTACCACAAACAGAATTAGCCGAGATTATTTTTGCAGCAATCAAGTTAGCGAAAAAAGCGCAACCTAAATATGTTGCCTATGATATGGGGCCGTTGGGTCAATTAATGGCACCAATGGGAACCTTAAGTTTTGATACTGCTTATGATATTTTTAAAGAACAAGCGATTTTAGCTGAGCAAGCAGGTGCCGATGTTATTATTTTAGAAACAATGTCGGATTTATTAGAAACAAAGACAGCGATTTTAGCAATCAAAGAGAATACTCAGTTACCGATTTTTTGTACAATGACTTTTCAAGAAGATGGTCGTACATTTGTTGGGACTGACCCAGTTACTGCGGTGATTACTTTGCAGTCTTTAGGGATTAATGCAGTAGGCGTTAATTGTTCTTTAGGACCTAAAGAGCTTTTACCAGTTGTAGAAGCGATGCTAAACTATGCAAAAATACCTGTTATTGTTCAAGCCAATGCTGGATTACCAGAAATTGAAAATGGTCAAACGGTGTATCGGATTTCTGTTAAAGAGTATGGTGCAGCAGTCAAGTCATTGCTTGAAAAAGGGGTTCGAATTGTTGGTGGGTGTTGCGGAACGACACCTGAATTTATCCAAGAATTACGTGAAATCGTTGATCAAGCATCTGTTCAACAATTAAATCCGCAACTAGTTACAGCAGTTTCTTCAGGTAGTCAAACAGTTCTTTTAAATCAAGGTCTACACTTGATTGGTGAACGAATCAACCCGACTGGAAAAAAACGCTTGAAAGAAGCACTTAGAAAAAATGAATTAAGCTATTTGTTGAAAGAAGCAATTAGGCAAGTTGAAGCAGGTGCCGATATTTTAGATGTAAATGTTGGCTTGCCGGAAATCGATGAAAGTCAGATGATGAGACAGGCAGTTCAAGAAATCCAAGGAATCGTAACCGTACCATTGCAAATTGATAGTTCTAGTATTGAAGCGATTGAAACAGGAGCGCGCTACTATAATGGCAAGCCCTTGATTAATTCGGTTAATGGAAAACAAGCAACGATGGATGCGATTTTTCCCATTGTAAAAAAATACGGCGGGGTTATTTTAGGCTTGGCATTGGATGAAACAGGAATTCCAGAAACAGCTGAAAAACGTTTAGCTATTGCGCGACGAATCGTAGAAACGGCTGCATCTTACGGGATTCCCAAAGAAGATGTGATGATTGATCCCCTTGTTTTAACGGCTTCCGCGCAACAAGAACAAGTGCAAGTGACGTTGGAAACACTAGCGTTACTTAGAAATGAATTAAGTGTTTTGACGGTAGCAGGTTTGAGTAATGTTTCGTTTGGTTTACCAAACCGCGAACTTTTAAACAGTACCTTTTTAGCAACAGCAGTAGCTTCTGGTTTAACGACACCGATTGTCAATCCGTTATCTGATAGTTTGATGAATACAGTTAGAGCTTTAAAAGTCATTTCAAATCAAGATAAAGAAGCGCAAGAATTTATTCAAAAAAGTCAACCAATCATAGTTCAATCAAATCAAGGAATTGCGATAGAACAAGGAACTACTATAGCTGATCCTCAAGACTTAAAGGAATTGATTTTAAAAGGACAAAAAGAAGATACGCCGTCACTGACAAAAAAATTACTAGAAACATTGACACCCTTAGAAATCGTGAATCAATATTTTATCCCTGCCTTAAATGAAGTCGGTAGTAAATTTGAATCAGGTCATTTGTTTTTACCGCAATTGATTCAATCTGCTGAAGCAGTCCAGCGTTCACAAGAAGTCTTGAAGGACTATTTTGAAAAGCAAGGACAAGAGAATCAAACCCATGGGAAAATTTTATTAGCAACAGTTGAAGGAGATATTCATGATATTGGGAAGAATATTGTAAAAATGGTGTTGGAAAATTATGGCTTTGATGTAATCGATTTAGGGAAAGATGTTCCGATTGATACGGTTGTTGAAACCATTGAGAAAGAAAAGATTCAGTTAGTCGGTTTGAGTGCGTTGATGACGACAACGGTTCAAAATATGAAAAAAACAATCGAAGCTGTTAAAGAAGCAGGTTTAACACCAAGTTTTATGGTAGGTGGAGCAGTCTTAAATGAAGAATACCGCGAATTTGTAGGCGCCGATTTTTATGCAAAAGATGCATTAGAAAGTGTTACGATTGCTCAAAAATTTTTCGGCGTAAATCAGTAATTAACGTTAGAAGTGTTCTAATTACTCCTAAAATTTAGTTAAAATTATTTTCGTGAATATAAGAATAACAGTTAAGAAATTTAGTGTTGATAGTTAGATTTCTTAACTGTTTTTTATTTATTTTTTTGAATCAACTATGCTCTTTAAAATTTCTTCCAAAAAGTTTTTTGATAGTGTTGAACCCAAGCGATACTAATTCCAATAACAAGAACTAAGACTGTAAGATTCAATGGCCAAAAAGGCAATTTGATTGCCAAGAAGCCGTAAAGCACTAAAATAATTATACTGACAATCATTGAAAGAAACATCGTTAAAACTAAACCCATACTCCCTGACCCGCGATTAAATAATTGTTCAATATTTGTCCAATCTAATAGCAGTAAGCGTAAGTCACGTGAAAAATAACGCAATGAAAACAGATAAGAACCTAAACATGCTCCAAGTATTAAGGCAAGCAAAAGGAGTAAAGGTAAGTGAAACAGTAGACCAGCAATTAGAGCAATTCCACCTGTTAAGAAGAATTGAACAACTAGTCCAACGATAAATTTTTGCTGCATATATTTATGCATAGAAAACGGTAAAGATTGCACGAAATTAAAGTTCTCTTGATCTAATGAAATCATAGTAGAAATAAAAGAAGTTTGATTGACCGTTAAGGTTGCTAAAGCTACACCAGTTAAAAATACTACACCAATAAAGCGAACGTCTAAATTACTTAAATTAATCGTTCCACCAATAGAAAATGAAATAATAAAAATCATTGGAAAGAGCAAAGAATTTGTAAGAACTTGCATAATTAAATTCGGTTCTTTTAATAATTGAATATTATAGGTTGTCAATAATTGACTGATACTTTGATTTGCCTTATGTTTTCGTTGCGGATTTCCTTTTGCAGTAGCTGCATCCGTTAGTTGTTCATAAAGTTTTGGTAAAATAAATAATTTGATTGCGCCAATACAAAGGAAAACGAGTAATACTAAACCACCAAAGCTGAGTAGACCATTTAAAGAAAAGGGAGCCATGAAAATTCGGTAAATAGGCATAAAAATGACTATTGGATTTCGATCAAATTGAAGGGTGGAAGAATCTGAAGTGTTAAGATTCATAAATAGAACCCCACCAGCAGCTGTCGCCATTGAAATCACTAAAAGTAAAGTTGTGACGATTTTTTTGTGTTTCTTAAAAAAACTAGTTTTCGTCAAACCAAAAACAATCAAGCAACAAATTGAGAAGATAATTACTAATATCAATAAGAAAACGATGATTGCTAAAATAATGCTTAGTGGAATAAAAATTTTTGCCCGCCAACCTGTTAAAATAAACAAGATAAACATCGGTAAAACAAATGGTATTATCGTTAACGCAACAACAATAATCTTAGCAATAAAAATTATATTTTGTTTAAATGGTAAAGGAAGATAGGCTTGTAAATCTTGACTTTCAAAAAAGACGTTATAGATGACTGAAATACCTTGTGAAAAAGCTAAAATCGAAAATAAAGCTACATAATAGGTAAACATGCCAGGCATTTTTGAGAAATCAGTTAGAATCATCAGGAAACCATAAAGGAAAAGAAAAATTAAACCAGAAAGAAAATATTGTGAAATTAATGAACGTGTTAAGTCTTTCCCGTTTTTGCCTTTATTTCTAAATCGATTCGTTACTTGAGGATTGGCATAGCGCAGATTCACTCGAGTAAGTTCAAGCAACTGTTGTTTATTCATAGCTATCACCTAAGGTTTCCAATTGTTGTTCATTCGATTGACGACCTGCCATTTTTAAGTAAATGGTTTCTAATGATTCATTAGGAGATTGAGCTAACAGATTTTCGACCGAGCCATTATAAATCAATTCACCTTTCTTTAAAATCGCTAATTGATCACAAAGTTGTTGCGCTGTATCCATTGCATGAGTAGAAAAAACGACAGTTTTTCCTTTTTTTGCATGAGTTTTCATCAATTCTTTCAAATCAAATTGTGCTTGTGGATCCAAGCCTTGTAAGGGTTCATCTAAAATCCAAATATCTGGATCAGGTAATAAAGCACCGATAATAATTGTTTTTTGGCGCATACCATGAGAAAAACTAGCAATTGTTTCGTTTTGATGAGGTCCCATATCAAATAAAGAAATCAATTCAGTTAGACGCGTTTGTTTTTGCTCACTTTCAATTAAATAAGCCGCGGCAATTAAATCCCAATATTCATTCGCTGTCAATTGAAGAAAAATATCTGGTGTATCCGGTACATAAGCCATTTTTCTTTTTATTTCTAAACGATGTTGAAAAAGATCCATTCCGTCTACCACGATATTGCCATAAGAAGGTTGAATGATACTGACAATACTTTTGATTGTGGTTGATTTACCAGCTCCATTATGACCCAAAAAACCAAAAATTTCTCCTTCTTTAATCGTTAAATTCAATCCATGTAGTGCTTGTTTTGTCCCGTAATCTTTACTAAGATTGATTAATTCAATCATCTTATCCCCACCCTTTCAAATTAAAACTATAGTTCAATTTTACGCTATTTATAAAATGAAGCAACTAGTTTTTATAGAAATAGTACAGATTGTAATTGAAGTTTAGAAAGACTGTTTTTTTTAGAAGGTAGTTATTCAGATAGTGTGTGAAATATATAGCGACAGATATTTTTGTAATCTAGCTGAAACTTATCGTTATGGAGTTTTTAGGTTGAAACAAAACTATTTTTTACTTTTGACTCACTTCATTAAAATTGACCATTCAGGAAATAAAAACGACAATTCAGGGTGATTTACTAACGAATCATCACTTACCTGATAAAATTTAAGTAGAGAAAATGGAGGAGATAGAGAATGATAGAAGTAAAAAATTTAACCAAAGATTATGGGAATGGTGTTGGAGCCAAAAATATAAATTTAGTTGCTAAACCAGGAGAAATCACGATTTTATTAGGTTCAAATGGGGCTGGTAAATCGACGACAATTAAAAGTATTATCGGATTACTAAAATTTGAAGGCGAAATCGAAATTTGTGGTTATAACAATTTGAGTGTAGAAGCCAAAAAATGTTTTGGTTATATTCCTGAAACACCGGTTCTCTACGATGCTTTAAGTATTCAAGAACACATTGATTTTATTGGGAATGCCTATGCAATTTCTAATTATCAAGCGAAAGCAGACAAATACCTTTCATTGTTCAAACTTACTGAAAAACGAAATAGTGCAGCCAAAGAATTGTCTAAAGGAATGCGTCAAAAACTATCGATGATCTTAGCGTTAATGATTGAACCTAAAGCGTTGTTAGTTGATGAACCGATGATGGGGTTGGATCCAAAAAGTATCCAAGATACCTTAGACATTTTAATAGAATTAAAACTTTCTGGAGTTAGTATCTTGATGAGTACACATATTATCGATATGGTGGCAGATGTTTGGGATAGTGCCTATATCATGAAAAAAGGTGAAATGATTCGCCATGTAAAACGAGAACAATTAAGTGATCAGTCATTGAAAGAGCTGTTTTTTGAGTTAGACAGTACAGGTGAAGTCAATGAAATCACTGCTTAATCTCTTTTTAGTTAAGAAAAAAGCCAAAATTCGTGGACTATTCAAAAAGCCAATTGCGGGAATCTTAACACTTATTATTGTAGCGGTTTCTATTTATACAATGATACCGATTTTTAAAACAAAGGGAAAAGCACCAATGGATGAGATGATGACCAGTATTTTTGTGGTTGCGTTATTGTTTTTGGCTCTCCTTATTTCTTTGATGATTTTTTTGCAAAAGAAACAAGCCTTATTTTTTGAAGAAGATTCCTATTATCTATTTATTGGGCCGTTTTCAAATCGTCAAATTCTATTGTATAGTGTGATCGATTGTTTGTTTTCAAGCTTTGTTACAGCATTATTCTGTATGATTCTTCCTGTTATTGCTGTTGGAGCTAAAGCAATCCTGCCGTTGTCGTATCTTTTTATCGGACTATTGATTACAACGCTAGTTATTTTTATCTTTTCATTATTGTCACAGTATATTTATTTAAAAGATTTAATTCGTGGAAAAGTCAGTAATAGTAGAAAATTTATCGGACTAGCTATTATTGTAATCATCTTAGTCTTTGTCGGGTACGCGTACCTCTCAAGTGATTTTGATATTAGAGCAGCGCTTCTCAATTTTATCCTTAGTAAAGAATTCTATTTTGTTCCTGTTCTTGGCTGGTCAAAATATGCTTTAGAAGGGTTGGGAAATAGTAATTCTGTTGCTTTGTTTGTCGGAATAGGTTTGTTACTTCTAGTAGCGCTGCTTTTATCTATCCTGATGATTAATACAAAGGGTAATTTTTACGAAAAAGCGATGGTCGATGCGGTTGAGTTTTCCGAAAGTTATAAAAAAGCAATGCGTGGAGAAACAGTTGCCAACAATAAGAAAACTTACGCTGCCAGTGTCAGTTATCAACAAGGTGAAGGAGCTATTTTTTCTAAAAGTTTGTTAGTATTAAAAAAATCGCGTGAGCTTTTTACTAAACAAGATTTTCTGAGTTTGTTTTTTGTTGGCATGCTTGGTTTTACTGTGGCACCTAATCTACTTATCTATTGTGGATTTATTTTGTTTTATTTAATGAATACTTCTGGAGTGAACTCTTTAGTCGAAGAACTAAAGGTAAATTACATTTATTTAATTCCTGGTAATCCGTTGAAAAAATTATTGAACTGTTTGTATATTCCATTACTTAAGACTTTGTTATTAAGTTTGGCAATGACTGTAGCTAGTTATTTTATGTTTGATGTTTCTCTTATTGAAATAGTAATCGCTATCTTTGTTATCGCATCTTTTGTATTTGTTTTTTATGCATCAGATATTTTTGGAATCCGTTTTTTAAAAAATCAATCAAATAAATTGTTAGAACAAAGCTTGCGTATGTTAACAGTAGTAGTCGCTTGCACACCTAGTTTTGGATTGATTTGGTTGATTGATCGTATGACAGGAGATGTGATGACGAATTTACCAGTAATGGCCATCATCGTGATTAGTTTTAATTTGATTGTTAGTAGTGTAGTGATTTACAAATGTTCTTCAATGATGAATGGCAATGCTTATGCAGCTGAATAAACTAGTTTTTTATTGAACAGATTATCTATTCTTTAAAGGAACACTTAGCTTTAGTTTAATCAGTTCTATGTCAAATTGTGTTGGTGATACAAATACAAACAACTGAATACAATCGTAAAGCTTGGAATAAAATCAGAATTCTTCTGGTTTTGCTCTGAGCTTTTCTAATAATATAAGTGGATATTGGTTATATCTTCCGTTATGTTTGTGAAAAAATAAGATCTTGAATACTGTAAATACGTGAACGAAAATGGTAGAAGTTGAGATACTCATAAGCAACTTTTTTACTCCCTTTGATTTTTTTGTTTAGTCTTTCTATAATTTTAGTTGAAAAAGAATGACAGATTGTATTCGGGACTTTTTGTTTGTCATTTTCACAAATTTCTTTTTATTTCTCGGAATTAGCCGCTTTTACATCACTTTTTACTCACGTCATTAAAGATAAGAATGTTCACACACAAAGATTGTTATAGAGTCATTTAATTTAGAAAAAAATTTAATAACAAACCTGTTAGTGATGTGACAATTTTGTTAGTTAATTGACCTCTGGTTTGTATTATAATAAATCTGCACTGTTAAACATTAGGAGGCATAACATGGGAATTAAAATAGTTTAGTAAGTATTAATTAAATAACGATTGATATGTAATTTGGAGTGGAAATTTATATGTTTTTAAAAGCAAGTATCAACTTGAGGCGAAATTTTTGTCAAAGTGATGCTTGTTTTTGTGTTTTTTTTCACTATGTTTGGTACAAAATATGAAAATTTCAAATGTTCTAATTCAGATTTCTATTTGGATCAAAAAAACTAAATTTCCGGAAAAGTTTAGTTTTATGACTTTTTTATCTTAAATAATTTTTGTTGCAATTATTTTCTTAAATTTTTTACTTTTTTTGGATTTTTAATGAAAAAAATAAGAAATGAGAACTTTTGCTTATATGATACGATACGTTGAGAAAGATAGAGAGAATGAACTAGGTATGGTCGTTTGTCTAAAAGTATGAAATAATTTTTGGGTTTATATAATCTTAATAAATAGTATAAAATAATCGGAATAACAGCAATTTCCAACGTACCAGTGATTGAAAAAAACGCAATAACGTTTGGTTAGCCCAATTGCTCGATTATTAGCAATTCTTTTATGATCTGATAAACAGTAATGCAAAAGCAGCTACTACGTTGTGCTTCGATTACAACAATTTCTAAGAACTAAAGCTCTAAAAAGAATTGAAGGCTTTGGGAGTAAACCGAAATTGATATCAGATACAGGGAGTGAAATAGCGATGGTGCATCATACCTACTTGTTTCTCGAACCTAACTGCTTTTTCTCCGATCTCTTTGGACAAGCTTATTTTTAAAAACTTTAATGACAAGATGAATGAATTGAAGTGAGTTAAAAAAATTCAGATTTTAATAAATAGTTCACACTCAAAAAATTTAAATACACTATACGATTTGATTCAATTTGATCAAATAAAATTCTCTGATTTAACAGTTCTCGCTGAACAATCAACTGTTGAAAAAAATTTGACAAGATGATGAGAATAAGTTTATATACGATCAGTAATAATCATGATATTTCTATACCAAGATGATGATGAAATTATGAAAAAATAGTAACTGAGTACAAAGAAAACTAGAAGTATCAATTTCAAATATAGTGAATACAAGTACGTAGTAAAAACATGTTCTATTGTTGACTATATTTCAATAATTATAGAAATATTTTTGTATACATAAGAATTTGCTACTTGATATAGAAGGGAGTCGGAGACAATTGATTATTAAGTAGTTCGCTTATGTGTTGATTGCAATCATTTCTATCGCATTAAAGCATTTCAGAAGAAAGGAGAGGCGTTCGTGAGCAAATATAGGATAGTTATTCAACTTTCCTTATTATTATTTTTTTGTATGCTGCTTTCAACAAATGCATATGCTGAAGTCAATAATACAACGGTCACGATAAATGTTCACGATGTCATTCCAAACACTGAGATGCCAGATGAGGAGATGCCGGTATTTACAACTTCTGTATCGATTTATAATTTAACAAAAAACTATCAAGAGGCTAAAAATAAGGGAATGTTAGATATTAAGGATTTTAATGAAGAGTGGATAAATAAATCTTTATCAAAAAAAGGTTTATTGGATTTAGGAGAACCCTTAGCAACGGAGCAAACGAATACCAAGGGAGAGTGTTTGTTTAAAGTACCGCTGTTAATTGATCAGCATTATGGAGTTTATTTGATTACCTCTAAAAATTGTAGCATCACGGATCAAGGAATGTTTCTCCCAACAATCATTTTATTTCCGATTGTTTCTTCCAAAACAGGAGAACTAATAAATCCAGTGTCAATCTATCCTAAATATATTGATGATGTGCATTCAAAATTGTCCCAATTTGAACAATCAGATTTAGTTGAAAAAAAGCCTGTAGCTTCTAAAACAAAAACCTTCCCTAAAACAAATGAAATTAAATCAATATTGCTTGTCGTTGGATTGCTATGTTTATTTATGGTTATAAATTACTATTTGAAATTCACATTTAATAAATAAAAAAATTGTAAGTTGATGAAGCTTGCTACTTTTGATAAGTCAAAAATTGCACTTAAATTTAGAAGGAAAGAAGTGAAAAAATTGTTAACAAAATTAGGTATTAAAAATTATAAGTGGTTTTTTCTAGCTATAGTACTTATTTTTCTGTTTTTATGCAGTATTTTTGCACCTGGAGCTGAAGCGGCAAAAAATGATTCTTACATTGGTAACTATGATCCTTATAATAAAGAAGATTCAAAAGTTCCGTACGTTATTAATCCAGATGGATCTAAAATTATTGCTTACTGTTTTAACCATGATCGATCATACCCTGAAAAAATATCATATACAAGATACGAATTATACGAAGGTATAACTAAAATAGCACCTAAAGATTTTGATAATTTAAACTATGTTGTGGCTGCGATGTTTGCTGGTTCACCAGAAAATAATGTTTTTACATTTTCTGATAATCTTGAAAAATCTTACACTGCGTATAAAAAAGAGGTTAAGACAAATATAACAATAGAACAATTTCAAGAAAATGTGATTCAACAAGTTATGTGGTCTATCCTTTCTGGAACAAAGTACTATGATAACTTACCTTATCGCGATGATTTATTTAACTATGCTAAAGAACATCCTATTTCCCAAAATGATTATTCGATAGAAAATTTGAAGTTTAAAGATATGAATGGTTCGCAAATTGATAGCTCGAATCCATTAAGAATAAATCCTTCAACTAAGCAGAGCCAGATTTTTGTGTTATCAAACTACAAATTACCTATCAAAATAAGCTCTTTACCAAGTAATTATAAAGTTGTTGATCAAAATGAACAAGAAGCAACATTGATTTATCCAGAGAAACAATATAAAGTAGTTGTCAAAAATAGTCAACTTGCATTTGATTCTGGAGAACTTTCGTTTCTTGCACTTGCCATGGATCATGCCTATTTTTATGCAAGTTCAAACGGAAAATATCAAAATTTGATTAGTGGACAGGTAAAAAAACAAAAAATCACGATTCCTATTACCGTGGGTACTAAAGAGATTCAAGGAGAAAAAATTTGGCAAGATTTTGATAATAAATTGAACACACGTCCTGAATCAATTGTAGTTGATTTGTATCAAAATAATTCACTTTATGCCACACAAGAAATTAAGGATCAAAATGGTAAGTGGTTGTATCATTTTGCTGATCTGCCAGCAGTTGATTCTCAAGGAAAAGAATATAGTTATACAGTTAAAGAGGAACCTGTTGATGGCTATAAAACAACGATTTCAGATGATGGAACGATTACCAATACCTATGTGAATCAGGAAAAAATCAATCTAGCTGGAAAGAAAATTTGGCAAGATTATGATGATAAATTCAATACGCGACCTGCGAAAATCACCGTTCGACTTTTTCAAAATAACCAAGAAATCGCCCAACAAGATGTGATTGCGGATGCAACGGGCAATTGGATTTATCAATTTAAAGATTTAGCGAAATACGATACGCAAGGAAATGAGTATGTATATACTGTGAAAGAAGATTATGTCAAAGACTACAACACGACAGTAGATGGAACAACAATCACAAACACCTATACAAATACTGAAAAAACAAGCCTTTCTGGGAAAAAAATTTGGCAAGACAATAACAATAAATTGAATAAACGTCCAACGTCGATTACAGTTCACTTACTTCAAAATGGCACACCAATTAAGCAAGCAGAGGTAAAAGCAGATGATGCGGGCAATTGGGCATATCACTTCGATAACTTAGCGAAATATGATTCAACAGGTGATGTTTATCAGTATACCGTGAAAGAAGATCCAGTGGATGGATATACGACAACGATTGATGGAACCACGATTACCAATACGTATGAAAATAAAGAAAAAACGACAATTACTGGACAAAAAATTTGGCAAGATAACAACAATCAACACGATGCTCGTCCGACATCAATTACAGTTCGCTTGTTTCAAAATGGGAAAGAAATTGACCATACCGAAGTGACTGCAGGAAACGATGCTCAATGGACGTATGAATTTGTTGATTTACCGAAATATGATGCAGATGGCGATGCGTATACATATACAGTAACAGAAGATGCTGTTGAAAACTATGAAACAATCATAGACGGTACCACAATCACCAATGTCTATAATCATAAAGGTTTACTACCAGATACTGGTGGCGATAAGCGCCAACTTATTATTACAATCGGTGCGTTTGTTTTGATTCTCGCCGTTAGTTGGGGTGTCTTCATCTATTATCAAAACCGCAAAGGGGGAATTAGTTAAAATGAAAAAATTACTATTCGCTACTCTCTTCTCCCTTGTAGGATTAGGCTTCTCCTCGCTAATGGCTGTTTCTGCTTTTGCTGAAATAGCTGAAACTCAAACAAGTACAATAGAAATGGTCACCTTAACGGTGCATGAGTTGGGCGAATCAACAAGTTCTGATTCTAAAGAGACCACACCGATTGTAGGAGTTCCTGTTTCAATTTATGATTTAACAGCTGTTTATCAAACCGCATCTCAACAAGGAACAGTTGAGATGAAAAAATTTAGTGAAGAATGGTCAGAAAAAGCTCGTAAAGGAACGTTGAATTTAGGAATCCCGCTAATCACAAAAATAACGGATGAGATGGGTATATGTACATTTTCGGTACCTTTAAAAATCAATGAACAGTACGCTGTATATTTAATTGTTGAAGAAACGAGTACTACTGTAGAACAAACAGGTAAAACTGTACCAACAGTAATAATTTTTCCAGTGGTTTCACCTGAGACAGGCGAATTATTGAATCCTGTTGAGGTCTATCCGAAGTATGTAAACGGAGGAACACCTGAAAAGCCAATGCCAGAAAAACCGCAATCTGAGAAGCCAGTAACACAGAAACCTTCTTCAAGGGAGGAAAATTATCCAAACACCAATGAAACAACATCTTCTCTATCTACGATTGGATTGTTACTAATGGTAGTAGTTGGAAGTACTTGGTATATCAATAGAAGAAAAGGTATCGAAAAAAACATTTAATGAGGAAAAAAAATGAATAATCGATTAAAACGAACTTTTGTTAGTCTAATAATGATGGTACCAATAATTATAGTAATGATTAGTTTACGAATAGATAGAGAGTATACGGATGAAGATACCGCTTTAATTACACTGAATCAAAAATCATTAGATACTTCAGGGACAGCAGTTCAATCAATTGAAGAACAAACAACTAATAATAAACAACAGACGAGTTTTACTGTTGATCGAAGAAATGGTACGATCAATGAAGAAAATGGGGTAAAACATTCTATCAAACACTTAATATCCATGGTGCGATGGATAAAATCGGTCCAACATGTGTAGACGTCGATAAAATTGTTTCAACAACTGATTTAAACATAAATATTGAAACAGATTTAAGTCCTTATTATATTTTAACAAGTGAAACAAATACAAAAAATCTATCAAGTTTATCTATTTGTTTAACAGAAGCTATATATGATTTAGTAAGTCAAACAATAGGAAAAGTATTAGCACCATATGATGGAGTATTTACTATTTAGTAGTTAATGCTGTTCCAGATCAACTAATGTAAAATATGGTAACTGAAATGATCATCTGTAAAGAGGATGTTTCAAGGAAAATAAATAGAATGTCAAAAACTAATTGTTGGTGGAAAACAGTAAAAAAATATTTATGAGAACGAATGTAGTGCTATAGCAGGTGCTCATTTTTGAGTTATTAAAGTAGTTAAAAGAAATGGTACACATGTATAATAAAGCAACTTTCAATCAAAGAATTTATTCAAAGAAATTACGCTATGATATAAAAAGTGAGAGACGAAATTTGTTCTTTTTTAATTTTCGTGTCTCACTTTTATACTATTTATAGTCAGACAAAAAGCGAAATTATCTGGAAGATCGGTGATAAAATAAATTTTTTTTTATTCTTATATTGACACCGTTTTCAGCTTGTGATAAATTAGATACAGATATATGAGGAGTGTAACTGACTCGATCAGGCACCACCAAGTCTACAGTAGAAGATGTCTACTTTAGTTTGGTGTTTTTTTGTTTTTCTGACCTATAGAGTAAGAGGTGATCAGAATTTATACAATGATAAAATCACTAAATAATAATCTTGTCTTAGCGGTAAATGAAGAAGCGGAAGAATTTGTATTATTTGGAAAAGGAATTGGTTTCAAAAAGAAAAAAGGCGATGTGATTGATCAAACCTTAGTGACAAAAATTTTTGAATCGCAAAGCCAAACGCAAAATTTCAGTGCAATATTGGCGAATATTTCACCAGAAATCCTCTCTTTGACAGAAAGAATTATTGAAAAAGGTGAGCAAGAATTAAATAAAAAAGTCAATGCAAGTATTATCGTGGCGTTGTCAGACCATATTCAATCAGCGATTGAACGACAGAAAAATGGTCAAGATTTAACTGAAAATGCGTTACAGTGGGAAATTCCATTTTTATATTTTAAAGAATATGAACTTGGGAAGAAGGCATTAGTGATGATTGAAGAAGAGATGAATGCGGCATTACCTGAAATAGAAGCCTCTTTTATTGCTCTCCATTTTGTCAATGCTCAAGATGGTTTAGAGTCAATGGATGAAACGATGTTTATTACAAAAGTGACGAAAAGTATGGTAAAAATCATCCAGTCATTATTTGATATCTCACTAAATAAATCAAGTATCAATTACTCTCGATTTGTGACTCATATTCGCTATTTTATGAATCGTCAGTTACATAATAAGGCGTTTGTTTCAGAAAATAATAATGGATTGTATGCAATTATTCAAGAACAGTATCCAAGAAGTTATGCTTGTGGTTTGATGATTCGTGAAATGTTGAAGAAGGATTATCAAATGAGCATTAGCGATGATGAAATGGTCTATCTCATCATTCATATTGAAAGAATCACAAAAGACCACGAATAAAATTAAATCTTTTTGTAAAAGGCGTGTCATTGTTGAAATGAACAAGCATTAACCTGAACAAAAATTTGTGTGAATATACGATATTGGTGTATTTATATAGGTTTTTGTTTAGGTTTTTTTGTTGGAAAGAATGAATAAAAAAGAAAAAGAGGGGAAAAATATGGATAAAAGTGAATTAGCAAAACAAATCGTAGCAGATTTAGGTGGAGCAGATAATATTACCCAAAGTTGGCATTGTATCACTCGATTGCGATTCAACGTCAAAGATCAGAAGAAGGTTGATTTAGAAGGCATAAAAAAATTAGATGGTGTGATTGGTGCTCAATTTCAAAGTGGTCAATATCAAGTCATTATTGGAAGTGCGGTTGAAGAAGTATTTGCGGAAGTTTCATTACTGTTAGGAGACATGAGTGAAACGGGTGATGAGCAACAAGCAGGGACCGCTAAAAAATCGATTTTAGATAGTCTTTTCGATACCGTTTCAGGAATTTTTAACCCTATTCTGCCAGCAATTGTTGGTGGTGGTTTACTAAAAGGAATCATGGCGTTATTAGTTAGTTTGAATTTATTGTCAGAAACGAGCTCAAATTATGAAGTTTTAGGATTTATTGCGGATGCGGCGTTTTATTTCTTGCCATTTTTGATTGCTTTTTCAGCTGCTAAAAAATTCAAAACAGATGCTTCTTTAGCGGTAACGTTGGCAGGCGTTTTGATGTATCCGACCATTATTCAGTATGCAACAGGTGGGGAAGTCAATAGTTTGAAGTTTTTAGGATTAAGTGTTCCAATGAACAACTATTCTTCTTCAGTATTACCGATTATTTTAGGGGTTTGGTTATTAAGTTATACCAATAAATATATTAAACGAGTGATTCCTAAAACATTGAGTATCATCTTTGTACCACTTTTAACATTGGTTGTCACAGCTCCTTTAGTATTACTTTTTATCGCACCGTTAGGAAATTACATTGGCGTATATTTGCAACAAATTTTCACGTCGTTATTTGATATAGCTGGACCGATTGCTGGACTATTAATGGGTGGTTTGATGCCATTAATTGTTATCACAGGGATGCATTACGCCTTCTTCCCAAGTACCTTTGCTAGTTTTGAAAAACTAGGCTATGACTCTGTGTTGTTACCGATGAGTTTAGTATCTAATTTTGCCCAAGCTGGAGCAGTTCTTGGTGTGTTGCTGAAAACAAAAGATGAGAAAATGAAACAACTTTCTTTCTCAACACTATTACCAGCGATTTTTGGAATCACTGAACCAGCGATTTATGGAGTAACAATGAAATTGAAACGTCCATTTTATGCGAGTTTAATCGGAGGAGCGACAGGAGGAGCAATTTTTGGTCTCTTATCAGTAAAAGTTTTCTCATTTTCTCAACCAGGCATCACGGCATTACCTTCTTATATTGAAAAAGGAACAAATAATTTTATTTATGCGTTAATTGGAGTGGCAGCTAGTTTTATAGTGGCTTGTGTTGTTACCTTGATTTTCTTGAAAAATGAAGTTCCTAGTGAAGACAAAGCAGAGATCGCAAAAGATGAAATCAATCAAAACCGAGCATCAGAGCAACTAAATAAAAAAAATCCAATTCATGTTCAATCTCCTTTGACAGGAGAAATTTATCCTTTAGCAGAGTGTCCAGATGAAACATTTGCTGCCGAGCTAATTGGTAAAGGAATCGGTATAATTCCATCAACTGGAGAAGTAGTTGCTCCATTCGATGGAACGGTTACGATGACCACTCAAACCAACCATGCAATCGGTTTGATGTCTAATGATGGCGTGGAATTGCTGATTCATGTTGGGATGGATACGGTTGATTTAAAAGGTGTTGGATTTAAATGTTTGGTAGCCGAAGGCGATGCAATTGCTAAAGGAGACCCACTGATTCAATTTGATATTGAGCAAATTAAAGCAGCGAATTTAAGTTTATTTTCACCGATTATTGTAACAAATACAACGAACTTTTTAGATGTCGTGACGGTGGCAAAAGAAAAAGCAGTCCAAGCGAATCAAGACGAGTTGTTTATTGTAGTTAATTAATTTTAATAACTAATTATATAGAGAAACTTAAGAGGAGGAATTTTTGATGAAAGAATTACAAACAGGTTTTCCAAAAGGATTTTTATGGGGCGGCGCAACAGCTGCCAATCAAATAGAAGGAGCGTATTTAGAGGATGGAAAAGGATTATCTACTTCCGATTTTGCGGCATATAAAGATCCTTATGCAACAGGAAAAGTAGACAATTTTACCTTTAATGTTAGTTCGAAGGAGTTAGCAGAATATAAAGAGCATCCTGAAAAATATCTATTTCCGAAACGTTGGGGAATTGATTTTTACCATCGCTATCAAGAAGATATTGCATTGTTTGCTGAAATGGGCTTTAAAACGTTCCGAATCTCGATTTCATGGGCACGAATTTTTCCAACTGGTTTAGAAGCAGAGCCAAATGAAGCGGGTTTAGCGTTTTATGACAAAGTGTTTGATGAATGTAAAAAATACGGCATCGAACCGTTGGTAACAATGTCTCATTATGAAATGCCAATTGCATTGACTGAAAAGTATAATGGCTGGGTTAGTAGAGAGTTGATTCCTTTGTTTGACAAATATGCACGTTGTATTTTAACTCGTTATAAAAATAAAGTGAAGTACTGGATTACGTTCAATGAAATGAACATGAATTTGAATAGTTTATATACTGGAGCGGGTACATTAGAGGATTTAGTGGATGACAAATTACAAGCGACTTATCAAGCTTCTCATCATCAATTCTTGGCTAGTGCGTGTGCTGTAAAGGCATGTCATGAAATTATTCCAGAGGCAAAAATCGGTTGTATGATTAATCAAATCGAATCGTATGCAATGACGACAAAACCTGAAGATCAATTACAAGCGTTAAAATCGAATCAATTAAATATGTTCTATCCAGATGTTCAAGCACGTGGTGAATACCCAAGTTATATGGCACGCTATTTTGCGGACAATGATATTCATGTGGTGATGGAAGCTGGCGATGAAGAACTCTTAAAAGCAGGAACTGTTGACTATGTAGCGATTAGTTATTATATGTCACACGTTACAGAAGCGAGAGAAGATGCTGCGAAATTAGCGGGATCCTTTGACAGCCCAATTAAAAACCCGCATCTTGAGTTGACTCAGTGGGATTGGCCAATTGATCCAATGGGCTTACGAATTTCGTTGATGAAATTATATGATCGTTATGAAAAACCTTTATTTGTTTGTGAAAATGGTTTAGGAGCAAAAGATGAATTAACAGCTGACCAAAAAATTCATGATGATTATCGTATTGATTATTTGAAAAAACATGTGGTTCAAATGAAAGAAGCAATTAAAGACGGCGTTGATTTAATGGGGTATACAACATGGGGCTGTATTGATTTAATTAGTTGCGGAACGTCTCAAATGAGTAAACGCTATGGCTTTATCTATGTCGATCAAGACGATAAAGGTCAAGGTAGTTTAGCACGATATAGAAAAGATTCTTTCTATTGGTATAAAGAGTGTATTGCATCTAATGGTGAAAATCTATAGAATATAAATTAAAGATAAAAAAATCTAAGGATTGAATCGATTGAATTTTTGGAAGCTAAAAATCTTTAATTAATAGACATAAGCTGAAATTTCCAAAAGTATCCTTTGCTTTTTGGGAATTTTGGCTTATTTTTAATTGAGGATAAAGAGGAGAGAATAACATGGCAAAAATTGCTTTTTTTGATGTTGATGGAACTTTATGTAATAGTAGCGGAGAGGTTTTACCTTCAACGATAGAAACTATTCGCCAGTTCAGGAAAGCTGGAAATTTGGCGTATATTTGTACGGGACGTTCGAAGCCAGAAATAATTGATAGTATTTTAGAAATTGGTTTTGATGGAATCATTGGCGCTGGTGGTGGTTATGTTTCAGTAAATGATGAAGTGGTCATGCATAAAACCATGCCCAAAGAACTTGTGTTAGACATTATTGCTTATTTCGATAAGAATGATGTCGGTTATTATTTAGAATCAAATGATGGCTTATTTGGCAGTGAGAATTGTATACGGAAAATTCAAGAAGAAATCAAAGCGATAACAGATCAAACAGGCGATGATTTTGAAAAACTCAATGAGAAATCTAATTGGTTTTATGAATTGATCCATAAATTTGATGCGATTCCGATTGATTATGGAAATGTGAATAAAATTTCTTTTGTTAATAATACCTTGCCATTTTCAGCGATTGCTGAACGATATGGAGACGATTTCTATATGTATCATTCAACGGTTCCACTTTTTGGACCAGAAAGTGGTGAAATTGCGGTAAAAGGAGTGGACAAGAAAAAAGCCGTTGAATTTGTACTTGATTATCTGAATCTTGTTAAAACGGATGCGATTGCTTTTGGTGACGGAGATAATGATTTACCGATGTTTGATGCTGTGGGATATAAAGTGGCTATGGCCAATGCAACAGATAAGCTTAAGGCTGCTGCTAATGAAGTGACTGCGGATGCAGATGCAAATGGGATTGCGATGAGTTTTGAAAAAGAAAAATGGAGCCAATAGGAGACAACGATAAATCAAAAAATACATCTAAATAAAAAAATTTGACACCTGTCGATCCAATAGTTTGAATCCCAATAGTTAATTAATAGATGTCTTTTTTGACAATAAAGGGATTATAAAATTTAAGAGGTTCAAAAGACGATAATAGTAGTCTTTTGGCCTTTTTTCTATTTTTAAAAGAAACGTTTAAATAAGTTATGAAACAGAATGTTTTATAAGCCGTTTTCTTTGATAAACATAGTAATTGGGAGAAGTTCGTTGAGAAACATAGGCAAAAAATCCGTCTTGTAGTAAAAAAGAAGTCAAAAAAATTCGAAATTGTGGTGATATTAGAAGAAGCTATCGTTTGTTTTTCTGTGAAAGATGTCATGAGGTGAAATATATTTCCTTGAAATGCCAAGAAAAGTTTTGCCCAACTTGTACTAATGGCGGAAGGCAACCTTGGTCTGAAATCGTTGTAAAGGATTTATTTAAAGTGAAACATCGGCAGGTTATCTTTATGGTTGATAAAGGATTGATAGATGAATCCGCTAGATTTTTTGCCGAGTTTTGCAAGCTGCGCATATCAATAATGTGGAGGGATTTTATGAAAATGCTCCTAAAAGGAGCTAGACAAATCCCCAGTATTTAGTACAGTATATTAGTCGCTATATGAAGTCTGGTCTCAACGCAACTGATCGGATCATCATGTATGACAGAGAAATAGTTATGTTTCACTACAAAGACAAATGAACGAATACGACGTTAACGAAAGTAATGACTGCTAAAGAGTGCATAGGTGCACTTATTCGCCATATTAACGACTATCATTTCTTAATGATTCATCGATACGCTATCTATAGCAGATGTATTAAAACGTTGATGAAGCGTATGGTGATAGCTTACCAGCAAATGATTCATAATCTATTGGCAAATATAACAGGTTTGGAATTTGTTTCCGAAGGGGATACGCAGTTTAAGTGTGAGCGCTATGAAAATGAAAGGTATCCAGAATATTACAAAAATGAGTTAAGAGTTGAATTCAAGATAAGTGGTGTACGATAATAATTAACACTATACAAAAAATTCCTAGCTGCGTTTTATTTGCACCTAGGATTTTCTTATTGGTTGAAAATTCGTTATTGCTTGTTAGAACTATCTAACGAGTGTTGTACTTTTATTAGTTTCATTTGATTAATATTGAGAAACTGTTGCAAATTAAAAACAAGTCCCCCTAGTAATGTTGATTTTTCGTTCAATTTACTATTTCGAACAACGACAGCTTTTGAAAAACGATCAGATAAGTTATTTTTTAACATAGGAATCATTTCAGGTATTTCTCTATAAAGAGAACTATTTAATACAATTGTCTCTGGATCAAAATGAGCAATGGCATTATTGATACCTATACTAAGATACCGTGCATTTTCTTCAACAACTTGTTTAGCATCAAGATCACCATTAAGATAATATTCTCTTAAAATAATCGCATTAACAAAATCAATTTTTTTCCTCTTGGCAAATTGATCAAAACAGACTTTGTTTGCGGCATAGGCTTCCAAACACCCTAAATTACCACAAACACATTTTTTTCCATCAAGCACCACAATTTGATGACCGATTTCTCCAGCAAAGCCATGAGCGCCGATTTCTAGTAAACCATCATGTACGATTCCGGCCCCAATCCCACTATGCATATTGATACTAATTAAGCTAGAAGAATCAGATGTAAAAGAATACTCTCCTAAAGCAGACAAATTTGCCTCGTTCTCAAAAAAGATTGGATAATTTGTCAATTCTTCTGTAATCTCTCGGAAAGGAATTTTATCCAAATTATAGTGAGGGGTAAAAATGATTTGGTCATCAAAAACCGGCCCGTGTACACCAATAACGATACCGATGACATCATAAGGTGTTTCTGGTTTTACTTGATTGAACCGATCGAAAATTTCAGAAAAATAAGTCGTAATATTTTCTACAGTTAAAGAAATCGGTTTTCTTTGTTCGAATGCAATTTCTTCTCCATCAAGAAAGGTTAAAAGTGCGTTGATGTAATTGTAACCGACATCGATAGAGATAGATAAACCTGCTTTACCATTATATTGCAAATGGATTGGTTTTCGTCCACCCTGAATGGTCGATTGCCCCATGCCAGTTTCAACGACAAGCTGATCATCCAATAATTTTTTGACGATGACCGAGACAGTTGCCTTAGTTAAACTCGTGATACTAGCTAATTCTGCTCGAGATACACCATTATTATTTATAATTGCTTCAAGACAGTTTGATTCATTTGGTGTTCGAATGTTATAATTAAAATTTTTCATATGAGAAACACTCCAAGTTAATTTGTTAGATGAATATACCTACTTTATTGTACAGATTTATTATTAATAATGCTAGTATTTTTCTTTAATTAATACACTTGGTTAAAAAAAAATCTAAAAAAGTACTTGATTAATTATTTGAAAGCGTATACTATATAGTCAGTAAGTTAGTTCGTAAAAAGAACTAATTAACTATAATGATTCTTAGGAGGAAGCATATATGACTTATTTTCCAGAAGTAAAAACAATCAAATATGAAGGGACAAAAACAAAAAATCCTTTTGCATTTCGCCATTACAAAGCGAATGAAGTAGTACTAGGAAAGCCAATGAAAGAACATTTACGTTTTGCACTTGCTTATTGGCACACGATGACACAAGATGGAAGTGATCCGTTTGGAAGTCCAACGAACCAACGTAATTGGTTTGGTGAAACGCCTATGGAAACCGCGAAAAATCGTGTTGACGCATTTTTTGAATTATTAGAAAAACTTGGTGTTGAATATTTTTGTTTCCATGATATTGATATTGCTCCTGAAGGAAATTCATTAGAAGAATTTTTTGCTAATTTAGATGAAATTACTGATTTGATTAAAGAAAAAATGGATCAAAAAGGAATCAAATTGCTTTGGAATACAGCGAATATGTTTTCTAATCCTCGTTATAATAATGGTGCAGGCTCAACGAATAATGCAGAAGTTTTTGCGTTGGCTGCTGCTCAGGTGAAAAAAGGAATCGACATTTCTAAAAAATTAGGTGGAGAAAATTATGTGTTTTGGGGTGGTCGTGAAGGGTATGAGACGTTACTGAATACTGATATGGGACTTGAAATGGACAACATTGCTCGCCTATTCAAAATGGCTGTTTTATATGGAGAAGAGATTGGTCACAAACCGCAATTTTTATTAGAGCCAAAGCCAAAAGAACCATCAAAACATCAATATGATTTTGATGCAGCAACAACGTTACAATTCATTCAAAAATATGGGTTAGAAAATGATTTTAAATTAAATCTTGAAGCAAATCATGCAACTTTGGCAGGTCATACATTTGAACATGAAATTACAGTCGCTCGTATCAATGACGCGCTTGGCTCTTTAGATGCAAACCAAGGAGATGTTTTGTTAGGATGGGATACGGATGAATTTCCAACAAATGTCTATGATGTGACTTTAGCAATGTATGGTGTATTAGAAAATGGTGGGATTGCACCAGGTGGAATCAATTTTGATTCAAAAGTTCGTCGTTCATCCTTTGCAATGGATGATCTAGTGTTAGCTCATATAGCCGGAATGGATACATTTGCCAGAGGGCTAAAAAATGCTGCGAAATTAAAAGAAGAGAAATTTTTCGATGATTTGATTGATCAACGTTACGCTTCTTTTAAAGAAGGAATCGGTGCGTCAATTATTGCGGATAAAGAGAACTTACAATCGTTGACTGAATATGCACTAAAACATGACCATCCAGTAATCGAATCGAGTCATATTGAATATGTGAAAAATGTGTTGAACGACTATATCTACTAGAAGAAAGGTATCGATGAGGATGGAAAAAAGAGATAGTTGTTGGCTGGGAAAAAAAGTCACAAACCCTAACTATACAACATTTAAGTTGGATAAAATTGATAAGATAACGGAAAGTATTGAAAAAGAACTAAACAGATTATTTCCTTCTTGCGAAAAAACAAACGAAGAAACCGCTACAATACAATTTGAATTGATTAATGAATCTAAACTTAAGCATGACGGATTTAGAATCACGAGTAATGAAAATAATTCAAGTGTGATTCAAGCGAATACAACTCGAGGATTATTGTATGGTTTTTTCCGATTCTATCAAGAATTGATTATCAATGACACTGAAATGAAAAATCTTTGTTCTGTACCAGATCAAGCCATTCGGATGTTGAATCATTGGGACAACTTTGATGGCTCAGTGGAACGTGGATATGCAGGCGAATCATTATTTTACAAAAATAATCAATTTCGACACAATTATGAGACAATTTATGAGTATGCGCGTCTTTTAGCATCAGTAGGAATCAATGCTTTGTCGATTAATAATGTCAATGTTCATAAACAAGAAACATTTTTTATTACGAGTCCTTATTTGGATGAAGTCAGAGCGCTTGCTGAAATAGTTGAATGCTATGGTATTCAACTATTCTTAAGTATTAATTTTGCGGCTCCGATTGCAGTGGGAGGGCTAGATACTGCTGATCCATTAGATAAAGCAGTCGAAAAATTCTGGAATGAAACGGTTGCAAATATCTATACAGTCATTCCTAATTTTGGTGGGTTTGTAGTGAAGGCTGATTCTGAGGGAGAGCCTGGACCATTTGTTTACGGACGCAATCATGATGAAGGAGCCAATGTGCTAGCGCGAGCATTGAAACCATATAATGGGTTAGTTTTCTGGCGTTGCTTTGTCTATGACTGCTTGCAGGATTGGCGGGACCGTTCCATTGATAGAGCGAAAGCAGCCTATGATAGTTTTTTGAAACTAGATGGTAAATTTGAAGAGAATGTTATTTTACAAATCAAAAATGGTCCTATCGATTTTCAAGTTCGAGAACCAGTTTCTCCGCTTTTTGGGGCATTACGACAAACTAACCAAATGCTAGAATTTCAAATAGCACAGGAGTATACAGGGCAGCAAAAACATATATGTTATTTACTCCCAATATGGAAAGAAGTATTAGATTTTGATACAAAATATCAAGTAGAAAAATCTCTGATCCAGGATGTTATTCATGAGCAAAGTCCAATACCTAAATATTCCGGTATTGCCGCTGTGGTAAACGTAGGAATTGATAATAATTGGACTGGTCATAAGTTAGCGCAAGCCAATCTTTATGGTTATGGTCGTTTGATTTGGGAAAATGATTGTTCTGCTGAAAAAATTGCTTCAGATTGGATAAACTTAACATTTGATTTTCCGGAAAAAGAAAGATTTCAGCTCATGGAGATTCTATTGACATCTCGCCAAACTTACGAGAACTATACAGCGCCTCTGGGAATTGGCTTTATGGTACGTCCAAATCATCATTATGGACCAGATATCGATGGGTATGAATATGACCGTTGGGGTACCTATCACTTTGCTGATCGTAATGGAATCGGTGTAGAACGCACGGTCAAAAATGGAACAGGATATACGCGTCAATATTCTGAAGCGCGATTTATGGAATATGAAGATTTAGCAACTTGTCCAGATGAACTAGTGCTCTTTTTCCACCATTTAGCTTATGATCACAAACTAAAGTCGGGAAAAACAGTGATTCAACATATTTATGACACGCATTTTGAAGGATATGAAAAAGTGAAAGAATATATGGAAATTTGGAGAAATTTGAAACCCCATTTAGATGAAATAAGTTATCAAAATGTGTATGAACGTCTTAAAGAGCAACAGCGTTCAGCTCGTGATTGGAAAGATCAAGTGAATACGTATTTTTATCGTAAAAGTGGAGTACCCGATCAGCACAAGCGTAAAATTTATGCATAAGGAGGTCAGCAAGTGGAGTGGCGTAATGTATGGAGTTATACGCAACAAGATTATCGTTCATGGCCTTCAGTGATTGACAATGATCGACAAGTTATTCGAATTCGCTCCAATCATTTTACTAATCAGTTGAAAATACGTTTCTCTAACGAATATGGACAAGAAAAAATAAGTTTGGATGCAGTCAGTATTTGTTTGTTAGAGCCAGAGACATTAGCAATTAGAGCAAGAAAAACAGTTACTGTGAACGGGAAAAAAAAAATCACTCTTCTTCCTTCAATTCAATTAATTAGTGATTCTATCTCACTCGACATTCAACCAGGATCGATTCTTGAAATTGAAACGATAATAACTAAAAAAACTATTTTACAAAGTGGTACTGTATCATACTCTAGACGAGAACTAGAAGTCTATAATTATCAAGCAACCAATCACAAACAACTTTTTGTTGAACAACGTGAACTTTTTCGAATGGTTAAAGAAAATGAGCGGATGTTTTTTGTATACGCTATCAGTGGAGTGGATTTTTTTACGGATAAAAAGGTAAAAACAATTGTTGCATTTGGTGATTCTTTAACGCAACAAGGATTTTGGGTAGATCATTTAAAAAGACGATTATTTTTGAATCATTTAGAGGGGTATGCAGTATTGAATCGCGGGATTGGAGGAAGTCGTATTCTAAAAGGACAGAACCCTATCAATGATTCATACAACCGTCATGGAAATGCAGGACTATATCGATTTGAACGAGAAATATTTATGTTTGGTTCAGCTGATATAGTAGTCTGTTTACACGGTATCAATGATTTAATCTCTCGTCATGATGGAACAAATGAATATCCTTACTCAGTTCAAGAGATAAAAATGGGATTAAAGCAGTATGCGCAGTTGGCTCACCAACATAATACTAAACTAATTATAGGAACATTGATGCCTATTGGGCACTCTATTTTTTACAGTTCATCTTTAGAAATAGAACGATGTGAATTAAATGATTGGATAAGAAATAGTGATTATTTTGATGGTGTTATTGATTTTGACAAGGTAGTTAGAGAAAAAGAAAAGTCAAATCTACTTCAATGTGACTATGATTGTGGAGATGGCCTTCATGTATCTGATCAAGGTGGAAAGCGAATGGCAGAAGCAGTAGACTTAGAATTTTTGATTTCACTAAATTGAATTCTGAAAGGAAGAAAAATGAAATGAAAAAATGGAAAATTAGAGCGATTGCACTTATTTCAATGGTAACAGTATTATCTTTAGTAACGGGCTGTAATGCAGGAAGAAAAAAAGCGGACACCGCTAAACAAGACGGTGATGTAGAAATTAGTTTTAGTTGGTGGGGAAATGATGATCGACACAAAGCAACACAAGATATGATTAACAATTTTGAGAAAGATCATCCGACAATTAAAGTAAAAGGTGAACCAAGCGGATTTGGAGACTTAGATCAAGTTTTTACAACAAGGTATGCAGGAAATACGTTGGCTGATATAACTACGGTTATGTACAATTGGGTTCCACAATTTGGTCAAAATGATGGTTTTTACGATTTAGATAAAATCGAAAGTTTAGATTTATCTACTTATGATAAAGAGTTTTTAAAGTTTGGTCAGGTAGAAGGAAAACAAGTTGCAGTACCATATGGCGAAAATACGTTAGTTATGTATTTAAATAAATCTGCATATGAGCGCAACGGTATCGATATTACAACATTGAAAACATGGGATGATTATGTCCAAGCGGCAAAAAAATTACCAGAAGGCTCGTTCTGTATCGCATCACCAACTTGGCGTTTTCCTGTAACGGTTTGGTTACAACAAAAAACGGGTAAATCTGAATTCGATGAAAAGGGAAATATGAATTGGTCAGAACAAGACTATTTAGAGGCGATGACGTGGTATAAAGAAATGGCTGATGCTCGTGTATTCGTTTCACGTAAAGACTACTTAGAAAATGTTGGAACAGAACCAGTTTCTTTAGCAACAAATAAAAAATGGCTTGAAGGAGAATACGGCGGTGGAATTGGATGGAATGCTGGAATTACTTCTGATTATGAATCATTAAAAGAAATTGGCGACGAGTTAGTAATTGTCGATTATCCAATTGCTGAAGGTGGAAAAGAAGTTAATTTGTTATCTAAACCATCTATGTTATTCGCTGTCAAGCCAGATGAAAAAAATCCTGAGGAAGTAGGAACTTTCTTGAATGATTTTCTAAATGGCAAGGAAGCAAACAAAATTTTAGGGTTATCTCGTGGAGTTCCAGCTTCTTCTGCAGCAGTAAAAGAATTAGTTGAAGATGGACAATTGTCTGGATTTATGAAAGATGGCTATGATTATGCGCAAGAAGCCGTTAAAATCAATGAAACACCATTTTATGAGGATGGAACACTAACAACAATCTATACGACAGAAATGGAAGCGGTTGAATTAGGGAAAACAGATTTACCAACAGCTGCTAAAAATGTCTATACAAAAACAAAAGACCAAGCAGCGAAACTTGCAAAAGATTATAAATTACAATAGTTGATTCCCAACGACATAAAATAAATGAGTGTGAACCAAAACAGGACGAGTTTTGATTCACACTCTATATCCTAATAAACAGGAATAAAAAGATTTTTATTTTTTGTAAAAAATTACTTTTGTTTTATCTTTGGAAATTGGATAAATGGCATAAAATCATCAGAATCTTGGCAATTTCCAAAATGTCATCGATTGAACAGAACGCTATAAGTGGTATTTTATCCAAGTGCTTGATTCTAAGTGATAACTTTATGACCTCGGTAAATTAGTAGCTTCGATCTAAACAATGTCAAAGAGATGAAAATTCAAAGTTCTAGAAATTTTTATCATTGTGACAAATCACAATGAATGAACTAGTTCAATGATGTATCTTATTAATTTAGTTCTTGGAATTGATTATTTTGCCTCGACCTCGTTCTAAATCAACTACATTTCTTAAAATAGTGTTTATCTTATGTTGATTTTTAATAATTCACTAGTTGTGAATATCTCATAGTATTTCGGAGGTTTTTAATTATGAAAGAAAAAAAAGCGGGTCTAATCTATATAACCCCTTGGCTAATTGGTTTTTTGATTTTAACTCTTTGGCCAATTATAGCATCGTTTTATTATGCATTGACAGATTATTCTTTGGCACGTGTGGGTCAAACGCCTGAGTTTTTAGGCATACAAAATTATGTCAACTTATTTAAAGATCAAACGTTTATAGCTTCTTTAAAAGCAACCTTGATTTATACGGCATTTACGGTTCCATTTCAGTTAGCATTTGCGTTGTTTGTCGCGTTTATATTGAATTTTAAATTGAAAGCGATTAATTTGTATCGTACAGCGTACTATATTCCTTCTATTTTAGGGGGGAATATTGCTATAGGCGTGTTATGGCGCTCAATGTTTCAACCCAAAGGCCTAGTCAATATCTTCTTGGGCTCCTTTGGCATTCAACCAATCGATTGGTTATCTACAGCGACTGGTGCAATGACTGTTCTAATTTTATTAAAAATTTGGCAATTTGGTTCGTCCATGTTGATTTTCTTAGCGGCGTTAAAGGAAATACCAAGAGATTTGTATGAATCTGCTAGTTTAGATGGCGCATCAAAATTCACTCAATTCTGCAAAATTACAATTCCACTGATTACACCAACTATTTTCTTTAATTTAGTAATGCAATTAAATAATGCTTTTCAAGAATTTAATGGTCCGTTTATTGTAACTGGAAAAGGACCGCTAAACTCAACCTATCTAACTTCAATGTTTATTTACGACAAGGCATTCAAAGAATTTGATATGGGCTATGCTAGTGCGGCTAGTTGGGTGCTATTTACTATTATTGTTGCAACAACCATTCTACTGTTCGCAAGTCAGCGGAAATGGGTCTACTATTCTGATGGAGGTGGAAAATAAGATGGAAGTAACACCTAGTTTAGCTGAAAAAAGAAGAATACAAAAACAACGAATTCAATCAGTTATTCGTTACGTTTTGCTGACTGTGTTAGCAATTGTTATGCTTTATCCGATTATCTGGATGATTGGGGCATCGTTTAAACCTAACAATGAAATTTTTACGTCAATTGGTTTTATACCTAAAAAGATAGATTTTCAATCATATATTGATGGATGGAATACCAAAGGTGATTATACCTTTACCTTATATTTTATCAATACGTTTAAATATGTATTACCCAAAATATTCTTTACAGTGATTTCTGCGACAGTTACAGCGTATGGGTTTGCACGTTTTGATTTTCCATTCAAGAAAATTATGTTTTCTTTACTTATGGCAACGATGTTTCTGCCACAAGTTGTAACAAGAATTCCTTTGTACTTATTTTGGAAGAACTTAGGAATGCTTGATACATATATTCCATTAGTTGCCAATTCTTTTTTCGCACAAGAACCATTTTTTGTTTTTATGATGATTCAATTTTTACGTTCAATTCCGAAAGATTTAGACGAGGCAGCTACTATGGATGGGTGTAATTCTTTTGAGATTCTATGGAGAATTTTAGTTCCAGCTTTAAAACCAGCATTGATTTCCTGTGTAATTTTCCAATTTGTATGGACATTTAGTGATTTTCTTGGTCCATTGATTTACATTACTTCACAAGATAAATATCCAGTTTCATTAGCTTTAAAATTGAATGTCGATCCGTCAACAAATACACCATGGAATCAAGTGTTTGCAATGTCACTGATTTCATTGTTGCCAGCGATTATTTTATTCTTTAGTGCGCAAAAATATTTTGTTGAAGGTGTAAACTCATCTGGTATCAAAGGATAGGAGATATGATGGATGTTTAACAAAAATTCTGATTTTCTCATAAATTATACCGTATCTTCTGTTCAATTTATCTATCGTTTATTTGTGCAAAATACTTTTTTTATTCTTTCAAATGCGTTATTTCTATGTGTATTATTTTTTATCCGTTTATCCATAAATAATTTTGTGTTCTTTATTATTCCGATTTTCTTTTTTTTGGTTAGCTTTTCGGGACAATTTAAAGTGATACAAGAAAGTGAAGAGACAATTTCTCTTAGAAAATACTTTTTATTGTATAAGGAGATACTGAGAAATAGTTGGGCAACGTTTCTCTTTTATACGTTTTTTATTGTATTCATAGTTGTTGATTTACGTATTTTATTTTTAGCGAAATTACCTGTGATGATGTATCCATTTTTAATTACGAGTTGTTTTTTACTAAGTAGTATGTTTTTTAATCTATTGATTTCTTCAGATGTGCGTGCGAAAAAACTTTCATTTAAACGTAAAATACTTTGGTCTATACGAATTAGTTATCGATTACCTAGAGTTGCAGTCGTAAATGGAATATATTTATTCATCTCATTGTTCTGCTTGCAAAATTTTTCATTGGCATATCTCTGTTTTTTTGGTGGAGCAATCAATTATTTTTTATTCAAGAATCTAACACGTAGTTTTTCTGTTTCGTTATTTTATAAGCAAATACTTGGTGAGGATACGAGTAGTGAGGAAACAAAAAGCCTCAAAAATAGTTCGAAAGACATGTCACATTAAAAGGTAGAGGAGTCTTATGTTTATACATCGAAATTTTTTATTACAAACAGAGCTAGCGAGTTATTTATATCATGATCATGCGGCACAATTGCCGATTATCGACTATCATTGTCATTTAAATCCAGAACAAATTGCTGAAGATTATCGTTTTACATCGATCACAGAATTATGGTTGGGTGGAGATCATTATAAATGGCGTGCGATGAGAGCCTGCGGAATTCCAGAACGTTTCATAACTGGTGATGGTAATGAATGGGAGAAATTTCTAGCTTGGGCTCAAACAGTCGAACGATCTTTGGGCAATCCATTGTATCATTGGACACATTTAGAATTAAAAATGTATTTTGATATAACCGAATGTTTAAGTGAAAAATCAGCTCCAAAGATATATGCAAGATGCAATGAGTTTCTTGCTACACATCAAGTAACCGCACGTTCTCTGATAAAAAATTCAAATGTTCGTTATGTTGCTACAACAGATGATCCGTTAAGTGATCTAAAGTTTCACAAAAAAATCAAAGCGTCAGGTTTTTCTTGTATTGTAGCACCTAGCTTTCGTCCAGATCCATTTTTTGCAATCGGAAATAGCACATTTGTTGAATATGTCAAAAAAATTGAGTTAAAAACAAATCGATCAATCAAATCTTTTTCATCATTGATCACATTTTTGGAAAATAGAATAGCGTACTTTCATCAATGTGGAGGAAGAATTAGTGATCATGGATTTACAGAGTTAGCTTATGCGAAGGCGAGTAATCAAGAGTTAGATGAGATTTTAAGAAAAGCGTTGGCACAATCACCTCTGACAGTACATGAAAAAGCTCAGTGGCAAGGTCAATTAATGGTTGCGTTAGGGCGAATCTATCATCATCATAACTGGGTCATGCAAATTCATTTTGGTGCGATTCGTAATACAAATACACGATTACTAGAGCAAGTAGGCTATGATGCTGGTGGTGATTCTATTTATGATCAAGCCCAAATCGCAAAACCGATGAATGAGTTTTTAGACAGTCTTGATCAGACGAATCAATTACCAAAGACGATTTTGTACAATTTAGATCCTAAACAAAATGATGTCATTGCTACGACTGTAGCGAATTTTCAAATGAATAATGATGGAATCAGAAATAAAATTCAATTTGGAGCTGCTTGGTGGTTCAATGATTCTTATCGAGGGATGGTTCAGCAAATGGATTCGTTAGCGGATAATGGACTGCTTAGAAACTTTGTTGGGATGTTAACCGATTCGAGAAGCTTTCTAAGTTATTCTAGGCATCATTATTTTCGACGGATTTTAGCGAACTACTTAGCTGAAAAAGTGACAGCAGGTATTTACCCAAATGATCTCGAATTAATGGAATCCATCATCAAGGAAATCAGTTATGCGAATGCTGAAACCTACTTTGATTTAGTTGAACAAGTAAGTGGAAATAAAAAGAACAGAAAAAAATAGATTAGAAGGAGGGGCAAATGAGTTACGTATTAGGTTTAGATTTAGGAACAAGTTCGATCAAAGGATTGTTAGTCAATCAAAAAGGAGAGGTTGTTTCTTGTGTCTCGCATAACTATCCAGTACTTATACCGCAAGCAGGTTACAGTGAACAAGACCCTACTTTATGGATAGAAGCGACAAATAATATTTTGCAAGAAATGGTGCAAAAGGTACCAGACATGTCTTCTGAATTAGAAGGAATTAGTTTTTCTGGTCAAATGCATAGTTTAGTTTTACTGGATGAATCCGGTACGGTCATTCGAAATGCTATTTTGTGGAACGATGTTCGTACCACAGAACAATGTAAATACTTAATGAAACACTACAAAGAACAGCTACTTGAAATTACAAAAAATAGTGCGTTAGAAGGTTTCACTTTACCTAAAATTTTATGGGTGCAAGAAAATGAACCAGAGAATTGGGAACATACTGCTAAGTTTTTGCTGCCTAAAGATTATCTTGCCTATTACTTAACTGGAAAAATGCAGATGGATCTATCAGATGCGGCTGGTACTTTGTTATTAGACGTCCAGTCAGAAAAATGGTCCGATGAATTGATGAATGCCTTCTCTTTGAAAGAAGAGGTTATGCCAGAATTGATTTCTTCGACTGACTTAAGAGGAGAACTTCGCGAAGAATTACAAGAAAAATTTGGGTTTCAGCAACCTGTTAAAATTTTTGGAGGCGGAGCGGATAATGCCTGTGCTGCATTAGGAGCTGGAATTGTTTCAGAAGATATAGCATTAGCTTCAATCGGGACGTCCGGCGTATTTCTTAGCTATGAAAATGATAAAACGAAATCTTATCAAGGAAAATTACACTTATTCAATCATGTGTTGAATGATGCAGTGTATTCAATGGGGGTTACATTAGCTGCTGGAGATAGTTTAAGTTGGTTTAAAGCTACGTTTGCACCAAATAGTCCATTTGAACAGCTTTTAAATGACATTGATACTGTCCCACCAGGGAGTGATGGGTTGATTTTTACACCTTACATTGCAGGAGAACGTACACCTTATGTCGATAGTCAAATTCGTGGTAGTTTTATTGGCATAGATAGAAACCATGAATTAAAACACTTTACAAGAAGTGTACTGGAAGGAATAACGTTCTCATTGCGAGATAGTCAATCCTTAATGGAGAAAGTAGCAGGAAAAACATTTAATAAAATTGTTTCTGTTGGCGGTGGTGCTAAGAACCATGATTGGTTGCAGATGCAAGCAGATATTTTTGAAACACCTGTGGTTACACTGACTACTGAACAAGGACCTGGGTTAGGGGCGGCGATGTTAGCAGCATTAGGTTGTGGTTGGTTTGAAACAGTTGAGGACTGCGTTGCAACATTTGTCCACTATACAGAAGAATACCTTCCCAATGAGAAACATGTTCAAAACTACCGAGAAATATATAAAATTTATCAAGAAATATATGGTGTAACAGCAAATTTAACCCACCAGTTACAAAAGTGTCGTTAAAATTAAATGGCGTCTATTGATGTCGGAAGGAAATGAGGAGGAGGACTTTGATTTCACGTCAAGAAGCACGAAAAATTGCGACAGAAGTAGTAGGGAAGATGACTCTTGCAGAAAAAATCGATCAAATTTATTTTAGAGCGCCAGCAATTCCACGATTAGCTATTAACGAATACAATTATTGGAGTGAAGGATTACATGGCGTAGCTCGAGCAGGCGTAGCAACGATGTTTCCTCAAGCCATTGGATTGGCTGCAACGTTTGATGATCAGCTGATTCATGACGTAGCCGAAGTGATTTCGATTGAAGGAAGAGTAAAATACAACTATTTTACGGCTGTCGGAGATCGTGATATATATAAGGGGTTAACGTACTGGTCGCCAAATCTTAATTTATTTCGTGACCCACGCTGGGGAAGAGGGCAGGAAACTTATGGAGAAGATCCTATTGTGATTTCAAAGTTAGGGAATGCTTTCATCAAAGGATTGCAAGGAGAAGGGGAGTACTTACGTTTGGCTGCATGTGCAAAACATTTTGCGGTTCACAGCGGACCAGAAGCAGACAGGCATTCATTTGATGCAAGAGTTACTCTCAAAGATCTTTTTGAGTTCTATCTTCCCGCATTTAAAACTGCGGTTGAAGAAGCCGAAGTAGAAAGTTTAATGGGGAGCTATAATGCAATCAACGGTGTCCCTGCTTGTGTAAATGAAGAGTTGTTACAAGAGATTTTGAGGAAACAATGGCAGTTTGAAGGACATGTTGTTTCTGACTATGGTGCTTTAGAAGATGTTTATCAGCACCATCAATATGTAGCAACTGCTGCAGAAACAATGGCTCTAGCGATGAAAGTAGGCTGTCATTTATGTGCAGGGGAGATATCTTCAGCCTTGTTTGAAGCGTATATAAGAGGAATCGTAACAGAGGAGGAAATTACAGAGTCCGTGATTGCTTTATATACAACTCGTGCCCGTTTAGGGATGTTTGATACGGCGTGTGAATTTCAAGAGCTTCCTTATGAATTAAATGATTCTATAGCACATCAAGAATTAAATCGAAAAGTAGCTCAACGATCAATAGTTTTACTTAAGAACGAAAATTTATTGCCTTTGGATAAAAAAAAATTAAATACAATTGCAGTAATCGGTCCCAATGCGTCAAGTGAGCTAGCTTTGAAAGGGAATTATTTTGGAACGGCTTCTAGTTATCACACTTTTTTATCAGGAGTAAAAGATGAAGTGGCTGATTCAGTCCGTGTTTATTATGCATTGGGCTGTCATTTAGTTAAAGATCATGCAGAATCTAGTTTATCTAAACCAAATGAAAGAGAATCAGAAGCCGTGATTGTAGCGCAACAAGCAGATGTCGTTGTTTTATGCTTAGGATTAGATGCTACTTTAGAAGGGGAGCAAGGTGACGGAGGAAATATTTACGCTGCAGGAGACAGAGAGGAAATCAGTTTACCAGAACCACAAAAAAGGTTACTTAACGCAATTTTAAAACAAGGAAACCCCGTTATTTTGGTTCTTGCTTCTGGAAGTGCAATCAGTTTAGATGGTCTAGAAACACATCCATTACTTAAAAGTATTATTCAAACTTGGTATCCTGGCAGTTTGGGTGGTAAGGCATTAGCAGATATTTTATTTGGTAACATTAGTCCTAGTGGTAAACTACCTGTAACGTTTTATCAAAGTGTAAAAGACTTACCGAATTTTACTGATTATTCCATGTCCAATCGAACGTATCAAAATTCTAAAGCAGAGGTTCTCTATCCGTTTGGATATGGATTAACTTATGGAAAAAGTCAGGTAACAAAAATGCTGATTGAAAATGCTGAAAATATCGTTATTACTATTGAAATGAAAAATGATTCTGAATGGCTAATTGAAGAAGTAGTACAAATCTATGGGAAAATTGAAGGCTCGATTTATGCACCAAAAAATTGGAAATTAGTAGAATTTCAGCGCATACAATTAAATGGAAATGAAAAGAAAAGCATAAGCCTTTCTTTGGATAAATCATGTTTGAAAGTGGTTGATGAGAAAGGGAACTATTTTTATGATGGAGAGTATGTCACTTTTTATGCTGGATTCTCACAACCCGATGAACGTTCATTACAATTAACTGGACAACCCCTTATTTCGCAACGAATTCAGCTAAACCAACTAATTGGCAAGGAGTGACTGTTATGAAAACCATTGCGATTTTTGGTGATTCGATAACTGTTGGTTGGTTTCAAAATCGGTCTACAACGCTATTGAAAGAGTTGTTAGAAGAACAACTCTTTGAGTATAAAATCGAAGCGAAAGTCGTGTTGTTTGGTGTTGCAGGAGAAGATACGAACGATGGGTTAAAACGAATTAAGGATGTTCAGAAACAACAAGCTGACTATGTTTTGATTTTTTTTGGAGCCAATGATGCAGCTAAACATCATAATGTTAATCCTAAGCAGTACCAAGCGAACGTAACAAAAATGCTCTCTTTAATAGAAGAAAAAGTTATTTTATGCACACCACCAAGAGTAAACGAAAAAAAAATCGACACCTCTGAACGAACGAATAAACAAGTTGCAAACTATGTACAGGCAATCTATCGAATTCATAAAACATTGAATATCCCCATTGTAGATGTCTATCAAGCAATGAGTCAATTCCAGCAGCCTGAGACACTTTTACAAGAGGATGGACTTCATCTTTCATTGCGTGGCTATCAATTGTTGACTTCGTTAATCGTTTCAGAAATTAGAAAGGACCTATTATGAAAATTAAAAATCCTATTTTACCTGGGTTTAATCCAGATCCATCCATTATTCGTGTAGAAGATACGTATTATATTGCAACCTCAACCTTTGAATGGTTTCCAGGTGTTCGAATACATGAGTCGAAGGATTTAGTTCATTGGAATCTATTACCTGCACCACTTTCGACGACAACCTTATTGGATATGCAAGGAAATCCATCATCCGGAGGTATTTGGGCGCCAGATTTATCATATGCGGATGGAAAATTTTGGTTGGTTTATACCGATGTTAAAGTTGTAGAAGGCGCATTTAAAGATATGACCAATTATCTGACGACTGCAACGGATATCAGCGGACCGTGGTCAGATCCAATTAAATTAAATGGTGTTGGATTTGATGCATCGCTGTTTCATGATGATGATGGGCGGAAATATTTATTACAGCAAACGTGGGATCATCGAGAATATCACCATCCATTTAATGGTATCACACTGACTGAATTTGATGTAGATCGTATGAAGCTAGATCCTAAATCTGCAAGAACTATTTATGAAGGAACAGATGTCAAGCTTGTTGAAGGCCCACATATTTACAAAATAAATAATGAATATTATTTATTTGCTGCAGAAGGAGGAACTGTATATACACATCAAGAAGTGGTTGCTCGCTCAAAAACATTAGAAGCCTTCTCTTTTAAAACACAACCAGATGCGCCATTTTTGACTAATTTCGATACGCCAAATTCTTATTTACAAAAACAAGGACATGGCTCACTAGTAGAAACACCTAGTGGAGAATGGTATTATGCGTCATTGTCTTCTCGACCATGGCATCATCCAAATGAATCTGTTACGGACCCACGCGGTTGGTGTTCTTTAGGTAGGGAAACGTCAATCCAAAAGGTAACGTGGAATCAAAACGGTTGGCCGAAAATCGTTGGTGGTCATGGAGGAGAAACTGAAGTAGAAGCGCCTCAAGATGCTATCATCACAGAAGCGCAAGCTAATCATTCACAAATAGATCAGTTTATTGGCGAGACTCTTGATCAGAATTGGAATACACTACGTGTTCCATTTAATAAACAAATGGGAAGGCTAGAAGCAGGGAAGTTAAAATTAGTTGGACAAGGAAGCTTATCGAATTGCCACAATACATCACTAATTGCTCGTCGTTGGCAAGCTTTTTATTTTGATGCCACAACGAAAGTCAACTTTGTACCTTTTTCTTATCAACAAATGGCCGGACTAACGAATTTCTATAATGATAAACATTGGTCTTTTGTGTTTATTACCTGGGATGAGGAAAAAGGTCGAGTGATTGAAGTTGCAGAAAATAACCGTGGGATTTACACCTCATTCTTGAAAGATAAAGCCATCATTATTCCCGAAGATGTAGAATATGTTTGGTTCAAATCAAAAAATAGAAAACAAACGTATTCATATGCTTACTCATTTGATGGTGAAAATTGGCAAGATATTCCTGTTGTTTTAGACGCTGTTATTCTGACAGATGATTATGTGTTACAAACCTATGGAGGCTTTTTCACAGGAGCCTTTGTTGGACTAGCAGCGGTAGACTATGCAGGATATGATACAGTCGCAACATTTGATTATTTTGATTACTATGAATATGGCGATAGCGAAGAATTTGTTGATTGATAAAAAGAGGTGAAGATTTGTGGAAATCACAGAAAATTACAAAACAAACCCAGAGATTTTTGAAGAGAGAAATATAAAGATTCCTTGCTACAGCGATCAGGTAATGAGAAGTGCCACCGAAATGAACCCTGAATGGGTTCATTTCGGTGGAGGAAATCTCTATCGATGTTTCCATGCTGGAGTTGCCCAAGAATTACTCAATACGAGTGAATTGACGACAGGGATTGTCGTTGTTGAAACATTTGGTCAAGACATGATAGAAGAGTTGTATCATAATTTTAACAATCGATCATTGACGGTGACAATGAAAACAGACGGAACATTTACGCAAGAACTAATTGCGTCCACCGCAGAAGCTCTTTTTTTCAATCGAATGAATCCAAAAGATGTTCATCGATTAGTTACTATTTTTAAGAATCATTCCCTAAAAATGGTGACATTAACAATCACTGAAAAAGGGTATCTAGTCAAAAAAACAACTGGAGAATTATTGCCTGATGTTAGCCAAGATATTAAAGTAGGTCCTGTATTTGAACAATTAGAAAATACAATGGCTAAACTCGTATTTCTTTTATATCAACGCTTTTTAGCTGGAGCAACGCCTCTAGCAATGGTATCGACAGATAATTTTTCTCAAAATGGGGATCATTTAAAAGCGGCTATCATAGAAATTGCTAAAGGATGGGCGCAAATGGGGCATGTTCCGGCAACCTTTGTATCGTATTTGGAAACAGAAGGGAAAATTAGTTTTCCATATTCGATGATTGATCGAATTACACCATTGCCAAATCAGGAAATTGCGGCATCATTAGAAGCACAAGGTATTGAAAAAATGTTTTCGTTTGTTTCCAAAAATCAAAACTTGCATTTAGCCGCATTTGTTAATACAGAAGAAGCTCATTATTTAGCAATTGAAGATGATTTTCCAAATGGAAGGCCAGCATTGGAAAAAGCAAGTGGTGTATTTTTAGGAGACAAAGAAACAATTAGAAAAGCAGACTTGATGAAAGTTTGTACATGTTTAAATCCGTTGCATACAGCATTAGCAATTTTTGGTGTGTTACTAGGATTTGATCGTATTTATCAAGAGATTCAAGACAACGATTTATTGCATTTAATTGAACAAATTGGATTTATAGAAGGAATACCTGTTGTTGAAAATCCTAGAATCATTGAGCCAAAAACATTCATTAATGAAGTAATTTATCAGCGTTTTGCTAATCCAAACATTCCAGATACACCCCAACGTATTGCAACAGATACATCGCAAAAAATTGGTATTCGTTTTGGGGAAACACTCAAAGCTTACAGACAAGATCCAACAAGAAATGTGACAGATCTCCACTTTATTCCGCTAACAATTGCTGCATGGTGTCGCTATTTGATGGCAATCGATGACAAAGGAAATTCGTTTGAACCTAGTCCGGATCCTTTATATGACGAACTGTATGAGCAAGTTGCAGCGTTTAAATTAGGAGAGGTGGATCCAGTTAAGACTCACCAAAAATTACAACCTATTTTACAAAACAAAGCTATTTTTGGTAGTGATTTGTATGAGTTGGAGATTGCTGAGAGAATAGAAGACTATTTTACAAGAATGATTTCAAAACGTGGAGCTGTAAGAGCAACATTACAAGAAGTATTAGCAAAATATAAAAAATAAGCATAAAGGAAATGGTGACTAAAATGAAAATGACCATGCGCTGGTATGGAAAAGATAATGATCCTGTAAAAATCGAGTATATTAAACAAGTTCCTGGAATGAAAGGAGTTGTTGGGGCATTATTTGATGTTCCAGTCGGAGAAGTTTGGCCTATGGATAAAATAAAACAACTAAAGGTAGATACTGAAGCAGCTGGTCTAACTTTAGAAGTGATTGAATCTGTAAATATTCATGAAGATATCAAATTAGGGTTGCCAACACGTGACCAATATATTGAAAATTACAAAGAAACGATTCGTCGTTTAGCTTCAGTTGGAGTGAAAGTTATTTGCTATAATTTTATGCCTGTTTTTGACTGGATGAAAACTGAAATGGCATACCCCTTGCCAGATGGTTCGACAACGATGGCCTTTTTTCTTGAAGGAGTACAAAAATCACCCGAGCAAGTCGCAAAAGAGGTTTTAGAAAAAAATGAGGGTAATCATTTACCAGGTTGGGAACCGGAGCGTTTAAATGACGTGACGAAATTAATTCAACAGTATGAAGGAGTAACAGAAGATGATCTTAGAGCAAATTTGGCATACTTTTTAGAAAAAATTATACCAGTTTGTGAGGAAGTGGATGTTAGAATGGGGATTCATCCAGATGATCCACCATATTCAATTTTTGGCTTACCAAGAATCGTAAAAAATCGTGAAGACTTAGATTATATTTGTAGAGTCGTTGATTCTCCATATAATGGAATTACCTTATGTACAGGTTCGATTGGAGAAGACCCTAAGAATGATTTGATTGCTATTGTTGCTGAATTTGCTAAACGCGATCGCATTCCATTTGCTCATGTACGAAATATCCGTTTTGTTGGTGAAGGAAAAGATTGTTATGAATCAGCACATCTATCAAGTGAGGGATCACATGATCTCTTTCGTGTGATGGAAGCGTTGTATGATAATGGTTTTGACGGGTATATCAGACCTGATCATGGACGAATGATCTGGGGTGAAAAAGGACGCCCTGGCTACGGGTTGTACGATAGAGCATTGGGAGCGATGTATTTAACTGGAATTTGGGAAAGTCTAGAAAAAAGAGAAACTCCTCAGTCACGTTCCTAAATTTTATTTTACGATTTCTACAGATAGAATTTTATGAGAAACGGCTATGGCTGAAAAAGCTATATGCTGTTTTTTTATTATAGATATAGAAAATAAACTTGTTTTAGAACAAACTGAGGAGATGAGAAAGTTGGAAATTAGCAAAAGGAAATTCGGAGAAAAAGCTACGTTGTTGACTTTGAAAAATGATCATGGTTTTGAGTTGTCAGTGACTGATTATGGGGCACGTATTACATCACTAATTGTGCCTGTAGCAGGTCATTTAAGAAATCTTGTATTAGGATTTGATTCAGCTGAAGAATATATAGAAAAGGATACTTATATGGGGGCAACGATTGGGCGTTTCGCTGGAAGAATCAAAAATGGGATATTTCGAATTGATAATCAACAGTATCAGACCCCTATAGATAAGCAAACAGGACATATATTACATGGTGGCTATGGTTTCGATAAATATTTTTGGACGTACTCTGAAAAAATCGAAACAAATCAAGTCTCAGTTACATTTACATTAAAGAGTGCTGCAGGTACGGAAGGATTTCCAGGTGATCTATTCGCTGAAGTCACTTACAAATTAACAAACGAAAATGAATGGATTTTGGTATATAAAGCCGAAACTGATGAACCGACCATTTATAACCCAACAAATCATGTGTATTTTAATTTAGATGGAGATCCAACCATACCAATCGATCACCAAGTACTGAAAATTATGGCTACAAAATATATCGAAGTAGATTCGCAGGTAATACCAACTGGAAATATACGAGTGACAAGAGATACACCGTTTGACTTTAGTCAAGGGAAAAAAATAGGCGATTTGTTTGACCATGTAGGCTCAGAACTCAGTAAAATCGATGGATTAGACCATCCGTTCTTATTGGATACAGCATCAACACAGGTGTGTCTAATTTCAGCAGATAAAAAAGTTTCCTTAGAGATGACGACTGATGATCCAGCAGTCGTTGTTTTTACAGCAAATTTTGGAAATAACGGTCCTTTAATTCGAGGCAAAAAAGTGGCAAATCATGGAGGGCTCACTTTGGAAACCCAAGTGCCTCCTGGTGTAACTGATTATTGTTCTTGGGGGAATGTGATACTTAGACCAGAAGATAAATATGAGAAAACTACTAAATTTAAATTTTATATTAGTTGATATAAGTTATGGATGAGCTATTTGAGGCAAAATTGGAGCTCACTTAAAAATAATTGATTCCAAAAATTGTATAAGTAGGAGGATCATCGAATTATTTTATTCATCTTAATTTATGAAATGAAACCCTTAAGTTACATCTATACTGTTGATTTATTTAAGTGATAAGACAAAAATGATTTTTGCTCCAGTCTCTTAGTAAGAAATTAAATATTCTTTAAAGGATGAAGTGAAAATGAACGAAGACTTTTATTTTATAGTATAGTTAATGTCTAAAATAAAACCTATTATATGGAGGTCTTTATGAAATTCAAACCCAAAAAAATAGTAGTAGCATTAGCGGCGGCTTTGATACTAATACCATTCTTTTTGAATAGCAGTTCAGTATTAGCGACTGAAAGCAGTTCGAGTGCTGATGAATCTAGTTCAACCGATAGTTCTGAAAAAACAACCGATAGTAAAAATGAACCTTTGCAAATAAATGCTGTTGCGTTAGGAAATGCGTTAAACCAAGAACAAAAAGAGTATACACTGAAAAAACTTGGGGTAAAAGGTGAAACGCCTATTTATACAACAACGGGTGCAGATCTTGTAAGTTTTATTCCTGATGGCGGATTTAATAATGATTGGGCGGTTTATAGCTCTGTACGAATGCAAACCTTAAAAGCTGGAGAAGGAATTTCAGTCGATATTGCAACGCCTGAAAATATTACGAGAATCACGGCTGCACAGTATCAAAATGCTGCCTTGACAGCTGGGATTTCAGATGCTAAATTGACGGTTGCTTCAGCAGTGCCAATCGATGGTTCGGGGGCTTTAGCAGGTGTTTATAAAATTGTTGAAGAATCAGGCGGGATTATTAGTCGTGATCGAGTAGAAGTAGCGCAAGATGAGATGGATGTCTTATCTAAAATCACTGAAGAAAATAAAGATAAAAAAGGCTATTCAGATGAAGCGTTAAACGCGGCACAAGAGCAAGCTAAAAAGGAACTAGCAGCTATGACTGCAGATGGTACAACGTTGACACAAGACGACATTAAAAATGCTGTCGAAACAGCGTTGAAAGATCAAGGAATCAGTGACATCATTACTTCTGATCAATTAAATGAGCTTACTTCACTAATGAGTGATATGAAAGATAAAAATATTTTTGAAGATTTTGTTAATGAATTAGATTTAACAAAAGCAAAAGAACAAATTCAGGCTAAATCCAAAGGTCTTTGGAATGGCATCAAAAACTTTTTTAGTGGAATTTGGTCTTCTATAACAGGCGTTTTTGAAAAATAAAGCAAAGTACTTAAAATTAGTAAGGGATTCAAAATGTTCAAATACGATTAATACATTAAATAAAAAATGGAATAAATAGCTTAGGTAACAACAGGCTTTTGTTCCATTTTTTATTTTGTTAAAATGAGGTTGGGACAAAAGTGATTAGCTCTGAGAACCGAGTAGGTATTATGCTCTTTGCAATGAATGATGGTTAAGAAATTGCGAAGATTCTGATTGTTTTATACATTTGTTCGGTGTTAAAAGATAAAACAAAAGTGATTTTTACTTTTATCTCATCCACTTTGGATTCATAAAAGTTAAAGTATACATATGCTAAGACTTTTTTGAATTAAAATCAGTAATTTCTATAATCATTCAGTAAAATAAACGATGACAACTAGTGAGTTTGAAAGTGAGCGGATTAAAATGACAGAAACAAGCTATATTATGGCTATCGACCAAGGAACGACCAGTTCACGTGCCATTATTTATGATAAAAAAGGTCAGCAAGTGGCAAGTTCACAAAAAGAATTTACACAGTATTTTCCTAATGACGGATGGGTAGAGCACAATCCAAATGAAATTTGGAATTCCGTTCAATCAGTGATTGCCGATGTTTTTATTGAATCTGAAATTAAATCAAACCAAATTACCGCAATCGGTATTGCAAATCAACGTGAAACAACTGTTGTTTGGGATAAATATACGGGAAAACCGATTTACAATGCGATTGTTTGGCAGTCACGTCAATCCGCAGAAATAGCCAATCAATTAAAAACAGCTGGTTATGAAGCCTTTTTTCATAAGAAAACAGGGTTAGTTTTAGATGCCTACTTTTCAGCAACAAAGATTCGTTGGTTATTAGATCATGTTGAGGGAGCCCAAGAACTAGCCGAACAAGGTGCCTTGCTTTTTGGAACAATTGATACTTGGTTGACATGGAAATTAACGGACGGAAATACTCATGTAACGGATTATTCGAATGCAAGTCGAACGATGCTATACAATATTAATGAACTTGAATGGGATCAAGAAATTTTAAAAGTACTAAATATCCCTCAGTCTATGTTACCAAAAGTTTGTTCAAATTCTGAAATCTATGGCTATACAAAAAGCTATCATTTTTATGGCAGTGAAGTTCCAATTGCTGGAATGGCTGGCGATCAGCAAGCTGCTTTATTTGGCCAAATGGCTTTTGAACCAGGAATGGTAAAAAATACGTATGGAACAGGTTCATTTATTGTGATGAATACTGGAGAAAAGCCTAAATTATCAAAAAATAATTTATTAACAACAATTGGTTATGGCATTAACGGAAAAGTTTACTATGCGCTAGAAGGTAGTATTTTTGTTGCAGGCTCGTCTATTCAGTGGTTACGTGATGGGCTAAAAATGTTATCTAAAGCAAGTGAGGCCGAAGCAGCAGCGTTATTGTCTCAAAATCAAGATGAAGTCTATGTGGTTCCTGCTTTTGTTGGTTTAGGGGCTCCATATTGGGATCAACAAGCGCGCGGAGCCATGTTTGGATTGACCAGAGGAACAACGAAAGAAGACATTATTAAAGCAACATTACAGTCGATTGCTTATCAAGTGCGAGATATTATTGATACGATGCAAGAAGATACTGGGATTGAGATTCCAGTTTTAAAAGTCGATGGCGGCGCAACGCAAAATAATTATTTATTACAGTTCCAATCAGATCTTTTAGCGCTTCCAGTCCAAAGAGCGCATAATTTAGAAACAACTGCGCTTGGCGTCGCTTTTTTAGCAGGACTTGCGGTTGGCTATTGGAAAAATATTGATGAAATTCGAGCATTTTATCAACCTGGAAAACTATTTGAACCACATATGGATGAGCAAAATCGGGAAAAACTCTATCATGGTTGGCAACAAGCAGTAAAAGCGACGCAAGCATTTAAGCCAAGTGAATAAAAGCTTTAAACAGAGAAATGAGTGTGAAAAATGGTTAGAAAAATTTATGATGATCCTGAATTTTTTAAAAAGTATAGTGAAATGTCACGAAGTCAAAAAGGTCTTTCTGGTGCAGGAGAATGGCATGAATTGAAAAAAGTTTTGCCTGATTTTCAAGATAAGGTCGTTTTAGATCTAGGTTGCGGTTTTGGCTGGCATTGCTTTTACGCAGCCGAACATGGCGCAAAACAGATTATTGGCGTGGATATTTCTGAAAAAATGTTAGCAGTCGCAAATAAAAAAAATGAATTCGAGCAACTTTCGTTTGTGCTAGATAATATTGAAACGGTTGATTTTGAAAAAGATACGTTTGATGTTGTAATCAGTTCATTAGCCTTTCATTATTTAGAATCATTTGACGTAATTGCTAAAAATGTCCGTAGATATCTAAAGAAAAATGGTAAATTTATCTTTTCAGTAGAGCATCCCGTTTTTACAGCAGAAGGAAGTCAAGATTGGATATACAAAGATGGCGAAATTGATCATTTTCCTGTTGATCATTACTTTGATGAGGGAGTAAGAACAGCGAATTTTTTAGGGACAGAAGTTGTAAAATACCATAAAACGTTGACAACCTATTTAAATGGATTACTACAAAATGACTTTCAAATTGATCAAGTAATTGAGCCAATGCCTGATCAAGATATGTTGACTATACCTGGAATGAAAGATGAACTGAGACGACCAATGATGCTGATTGTGGCAGCAACGAATAGAAAATAAATACAAAAAAGAGGAGGTTGGAACAAAAGCGGTTAGCTCCGAGAACCGAGTAGGTACGATGCATCATCGAATCACTACGTTCTTCGTGATTTATCGCAATAAGAAGGAATTTCCGGAAATTGCTCTTCAAATTTTTGGTAAATTTCGGCTTATTTCTGAAGGAACTGCTTTTGTACCACCGTTTGTTCGAGTTTATAAGATAGAACAAAAGTGTTCTTTACTTTTGTCTCACCTACTCCTTTTTAATCATTACTCAAAGTTTATAAATTTAGCATTCGGCTCTATGAAACATAAGTAAAAAATAGTTTCATTTATTCCATTGTTGAATCAATTGTTCAAGCGATAAATAACTCGTATCTGGAACGACAGTTGTCGCAGCCTTTAAGGTTTCTTGATCTCCTATCCCGATAGAAATCATTTGTGCATCATTGATTGCTTGGACACCAGAATAAGCATCTTCAATTCCGATACATTGATCTGGAGTTACATTTAGTTGTTCTGCTGCTCGAATGAAAATTTCTGGGTCTGGTTTTCCTTTAGTCAAGAGTTCAGGATTCACAATTGTATCAAAAGTATCCATCAAATTTAAGTTTTGTAGAATTTGTGGTGCATTTTTACTGGCAGAAGCAAGACCAATTTTGATGTTTGCTTCTTTTAATTCAGCTAACAAACCTGAAATACCTGGTAAAATATCTTCTGGTGTCAATTGCTCAATCAATTGTACATATAAATTATTTTTTTCTGTAGCAAGTGCTTCTTTTTCTTCAGCTGTAAATTGGTTCTCCAAATTTCCTAAGGCTAAAATTCGGCGTAACGATTCTGTTCGATCGACCCCTTTTAACTCTTCATTAAAGCTTTCAGTTAAAGTGATACCAAGTTTCTCCCCCAATTTTTTCCAAGCAACAAAATGAAACTGAGCGGTATCGGTAATTACACCATCTAAATCAAAGATTACTGCTGTAAACATAAAAAACCTCCTAAAACGTTTTAGTAAAATCTGATTTTGATTATAAAACAACTAAAAAAATAATGCAAACTTTTTTTGAAAACGCTTGAAATTAATAAAAAAATTTGTTAATATGCAAATATAACGAAAAGCTTTTCGTAAAAAGGCGGTGATTTTTTGAATGGAAAAATGGTATTAAGATTTTTAGCTTGGATGATTGATATTTTATTGATTTTACTTCCAAGTTATATGCTTTTAGCTGTTTTAGGCATCAATGGTTTAGCGATGGTTGTTTTACCACAGTTATTATTCGCGGTCTATAATTGTGCTGCGACTGTTTCTTTTAATGGCAAAACAATCGGAAAATATTTTGCTCGTCTGTCGGTTCATGTAGAGGATAAGGGTGCAATTCATTATGGCATGCGGGAAGTGGCGAAATTACTTTATTTTTTACCGAAAATTGGTGTTGTATTCATGCTTTTAAATGGAGCATGTATTTTAATTTTTAAAAAGACCATCCAAGATTGGCTAGGTAAAAGTCAAGTGCTATTAGATCATGAGAAAAAGCAGTTAGAAAGAGGCGATGATTATGAACGACAATTCATACGATGATATTTTAGCTGAAAATCCAATTGCTCACATTGACTCGCTCCGTTTATTGTTGTTATTCTTTATGGCAATCGTCGTGGGTTATCTTTTAGCATGGGTGTTAAAAAATAAATACGATACAAAGTACCTAATTCGAGCGTATCTTATATACGGTATTATTCATTTACTTATTGGTATTATGCTATTAAAAATGGCCTTAGTGATTGTTATTGGTTCCTATCTTTTGGGAGGCGTTTTCACCATTTTTCGTTCAAATCGCTATTTTTATGAGTAATTTTTTTAGTTTAAATCTAAAACGTTTTCTGTAGGAGGAATTTATGCAAACTGGAATGAAGTATTATAAAGAAAATCCATGGTTGATTGGAGAAAGTGAGTTTCAATTAGATTGGTTAGGTAAAGCAGAAGCTGTGATGTGCTTAGGAAATGGCTATATGGGACTTCGTTCAGCGACGGAAGAATCATATATTGGTGAAAAAAGAGACACCTTTGTTGCAGGAACGTTTAATAAATTTGATGAAAACGAAGTAACCGAATTGCCTAATGTACCAGATTTGATTGCGATGGATCTTCGTTTAAATAAAACACGCCTTGATTTGACTAAAGGAACAGTCTCTGACTATCAACGAACATTGAATTTAAAGACAGGCGAATTGGTTCGTTCGTTTACTTGGAAACTGAATGAGATTCATGCACAATTTATATTTAAGCGTTTTGTTTCCTTTGATAATAAGCATTTGATTGGTCAAACAGTCGAGATTAAAAACTTAGGTGAAGCGCTAGCGATTGAATTGATTTCTGGGATTGATGGACAAGTAACCAATAGTGGTTCGCAACATTTTACAGAAGGTGATAAAGCATTAACCGAAGGAAAGTATATGCAAATGATGCCATATACCAGCCAATCAAATATCTTTTTTGTTTTATCGACCGTTCATAGTATCAAGAAAATGACGGATGTATATGAAGAAACTAAAAAGCGAATCGAGATGGGACGCCGAAAAATTTACAATCGTTATTGGTTAAATTTAGAAAAAAATGAAACAGTAACTATCGAAAAAATTTCTTCGATTCATACTAGCATTGATAAAGATACTTTAGGTCAAACGTTAGAAGAAGTAAAAAATAGAGCAATCGAGGAATTAAAACAAGCTCGAACAGTCGGTTATGAAGCCTTATTAAAAGCGTCAAAAATAGCGTGGGAAAAACAAGTCTGGTCTGTTTTACCGATAACGGTGCAATCTGAAAACTTTAAAGATCAACTAGCGATTAATTTTGCGAAATATCATTTACATGTGATGACACCGGCTCACGATGAACGAATGAACATTGGTGCCAAAGGGATGTCTGGTGAAGGATATAAAGGTCATACGTTTTGGGATACAGAAGTTTTTATGCTTCCTTATTTTACCTTTACCCATCCAGAAATTGCCCGAAAATTAGTAACCTATCGTTATTTAGGCTTAGAAGGTGCGCATAAAAAAGCCAGCAGCAATGGTTTTGAAGGTGCTCAATTTCCATGGGAAGCGGCTTGGCCGGATGATGGGGAAACCACGCCGGTTTGGGGAGCTGCCGACATCATCACAGGGAAACCAACTAAAATTTGGTCTGGCTTTATTGAACAACATATTACTAGTGACGTTGCCTTTGGGATTAAACAATTCTTAGATGTGACAGGTGATCAGACCTTTGCCAAAGAAAAAGGCTATGAAATTATTTTAGATACAGCGAAGTTTTGGGCAAGTCGCTTAGAATGGCAGGAAGCAAAACAACGCTACGAGATTTTAGAAGTGGTTGGGCCTGATGAATATAAAGAACATGTGGACAACAACGCGTTTACTAATTATACAGCGCATTGGAATATCACATTAGCGATGGGGCTATATGAAAGATTACAGTCGTTTGATCCAGACACCTTTAACCGTTTGAATGACAAACTAGAGTTGGAGCGTGTTTATCAAGAGTGGCAGGAGAAAGTGGGGAAAATTTATTTACCACAACCAAACGAACAAGGTGTGATTCCACAAGATGATACCTATCTTTCCAAGCAAATTATCGATTTGACGAAATACAAAAATGATGTTCAAGTGGGAACGCTTTTCCATGAATATAATTTAGAACAAGTCAATAATATGCAAATTACGAAGCAAGCAGATGTTTTGTTACTGCTTTTCTTATTTGAAGATCTTTTTCCAAAAGAAGAAAAATTAGTGAATTGGAATTATTATGAACCAAAAACGATGCATGATTCGTCGCTTTCATTATCAACGCACGCTATTTTGGCTGCTGATTTAGGAAAACAAGCATTATCTTATGAATTATTCAACCAAGCAATGAATATTGATATGGGTGAAAATATGACTTCTTCAAATGAAGGGATTCACGCAGCATCGTTAGGTGGTATTTGGCAAGTAACTGTTTTTGGATATGGTGGCGTTCGTTGTTTAGATGGCCGTTTACGGATTGAACCTCATTTACCGAAAGAATGGCAAAAACTATCTTTTGGGATTGTTTGGCAAGGAAATCCAGTCATAATCGAAGTCACTCAAGCCCAAGTTACGGTAATGAACCAAGGAACAAAAGAAATTTCCTTTGAAGCATTTGGAACAACTTATTCTGTGAAAGAGCAACAAACCGTTACGTTTTAGTTGAAACAACTTATTCTGTAAGCATGATGAACAAACAAATAAATTTTTTAGGAGGAAGAAGTATGAAAGCATGGAAAAAAATTGTAGGTGCAGGTTTGGTATTAGCAACAGCTGTTTTGGTGAGTGCGTGTGGTAATAATGGAAGCTCGGAATCGGGAGCAGATAAAACCGATTTTAAAGGCGATACCTTGACAATTGGCGTTTGGGGCGGAAATGAATCAGAAGAAAAATCTTTGGATACGATGATCAAAAATTTTGAAGAAGAAACGGGCGCTAAAGTCGAGAAGAAGGTTTATACAGAGTACAATACGCAAATTCAAGCGGACATGGCTGGAAAAACGGCACCCGATGCTTTTTATGTAGATGTTTCAATGTATCCGTGGTTTGCTGAGAATGGTGTTTTAGCGGAACTTGATGCCGATAAATTTGAAACTGATAAGTTTTATGACAGCTTAGTTAAAGCTTTTTCAACGGATGGAAAAACGTATGCAATTCCGAAAGATATGTCAACGTTGGCCCTTTATTTAAATACTGAGATTTTTGATAAAGCGGGCGTTTCAGTTGATGAAATTCCTGAATCTTATGAAGAATACGTAACCTGGTTACCTGAATTTCAGAAAAAAATCGATGCAGCTTATGGTGAAGGAAAAGTATTTGCTATGAGTTACAACCAAGATATGGCTCGAAACTACCATTTAGCGACTCGCGATGGTGGAAAACCAATCAATACAGATGGAACAGCGAATTTAGCTGATAAAAAAGTTGTGGATAATCTTTCTATTTTGAAAGAGCTTGTGGATACCAAAGCAGCGGTTACGCCAAAAGATATTGGAACTGGTTGGAATGGTGAAGCATTTGGCGCAGGAAAAATAGCAATTATGGATGAAGGAAACTGGGTTTACGAAACATTGAACACTGAATTCTCTGATATTCCATTCACCGTTCGCAAAATGCCAACGTATAAAGGAACAGAAGGTTCTATGATGTTTTCAGTTGGTTGGGGTAAATATGTTAATACGAAACAATCTGCTTTAGCGGATAAATGGATTCAATATGCAACCAGTGAAGATGGAATGAAAGGTTGGGTAGAAGGAACTGGAACATTACCAAGTCGTGAAGATGTAGCTGAAGCGGCTAAAGTAACAGAGAATAAAGACCTTAAAGTTCATTTAGATGCTTGGGATTACGCAACAGTTTGGCAAGATGGCACAACCTTAGATACAGTCAATAAAGCGTATCAAAATTTCCTTCCAAATGCATTAGATGGAAGTGTAAGTTTTGAAAAAGCAATGCAAGAAGCAGATGATCAAGCGAATGCAGATATTACAGCTAAGTAGGCTTTATTAAAATAAGAGTTAGATAAACAGATATTTTTTCAGACGGTGTTTAGTCAGAATTTTAGTATCTAACTTGATAGATCTTAATTATAGAAAAAACAGTAGGAAAATGTCTAAAAATAAGTAGACTGAAGTAAAGTTCATTGTATTAAAACGGAGATTAACAAGTCACACAACTATTGTTTAATACACACTTTTATCTATCCTACTGTTTTTTTCTACTGTTGAAAGGTGGTCAATTATGGAAATTCCTAAAAAAAGTAAACGAACCAAAGCTCAATGGCAAGAAATTAGACAAGCATGGATTTTTCTAGCACCAGCGATTGTCGTTGTTGGCATTTTCTTCATATTAGCAGTTTTGTTTGCGGTTTATTTATCTTTTAATGACGTAAATTTATTTACAAATACTTATTCCTTCAAAGGAATAGACAACTATTTACGTATTTTTCAAGATAAAAAAGCGATGATTGCTTTAAAAAATACAGCAACATTTTCTTTTATCGTTGTTCCCTTACAAACGATTTTTGCTCTTATTATTGCTTATATTTTAAGTACAAAAGGAATCAAAGGGAAAAAACTATTTCGAATGATTTATTTTTTACCAACGTTGACATCAAGCTCGGCTTTAACGATCATTTTTATGTTTATTTTTAATATTTATGGTCCAATTAACAATTTTTTCATGAGTATTGGTTTATATAGTACACCAATCAATTTTTTACAGGAGCCAACTTATGCACTAAAAGTAATCATGGTGATGAATATTTGGTCTACCGTTCCTTATTATATGACGATTTATTTAGCATCATTAGTTGATTTACCGGCATCTTTATATGAAGCAGCTGAAATCGATGGCGCTTCAGCAATTGATAAGCTACGTTATATTACCGTCCCTTATTTGAGACCTATCACAACCTATGTTTTATTGACAGGTATTATTGGGACATTCCAAATGTTTGACCAAGCGTACATCTTTTCAAATGGATCGGGCGGTCCGAATAATTCGACCTTGACGATTTCCTTAATGATTTATCAATATGCTTTTGGTCAAATGAATACCATGGGCTATGCTGCATCATTAGCCATTGTTTTAGCTATTATTATTTTTATTGTGTCACGATTAGCAGAAAAACTGAATGGGGAAAGGTAGCGATTAGAATGAAAACGACGAAAAAACAAAAAATCCTTAAAAGTCTGTTATATTTTATCTTGATTGTTTATGCAGTATTGACGTTTTATCCATTTATTTGGGCCATCGCAGCATCCTTTAAACCTTATTCAGAGATTGTTTCAGGAGATATGGGACTAATTCCCAAAGAATTTACTTTTGGCAACTTTCAATATGTCCTTGGTAGATCATCATTATTCACAAGATGGTTTATCAACTCCGTCTTTATTTCAGTTATTGGGACAGCAATCAATATTTTATTGAATACAATGGCTGGCTATGCGTTAGCGCGTTTAAATTTTCCAGGACGTCAACGCATTTATTATGGCTTTTTAGCTTTAATGATGGTTCCTGCCCAAGTATTATTAATCCCAAACTATTTAATTTTGATGAATTTAGGTATGTTAGACAGTTTTTCTGCGCTAATCTTGCCTGCGGCGATTAATATTGGTAACATCTTCATGATGAGACAATTTTTCCTTTCTTTTCCTAAAGACGTGGAGGAAGCAGCTTCAATTGATGGATTAGGTAGAATTCAAACCTTTTTTAGAATCGTTATGCCATTGGCGAAACCATCAATTGCGACACAGGCTGTTTTCGTCTTTATGGGGTTTTGGAATGAATTCATGAAGCCGATGCTCTATTTGACAACACCAAGCAAGTATACATTGACTTTAGGGTTGCAAACGTTTCAAAGTCGAAATGGCGGTGTTCGTTGGGATCAAACCATGGCGGCCAGTGTAATCACGATTCTCCCGATTGTCATCATCTATTTATTGTTCAACAAATACTTTTTACAAGGAGTTCGAATGGATGGAGAAAAATAGCGCATTTATGTTAGAGATGACGGATCTGAAAAATCAACAAGCAGAATATTTAGAAACGTTATTTGCACTTGGAAACGGACAATTTGGGATTCGTGCAGGAAATCCACTAAAAATTAACCAACGTTATCAAGGCAATCCAGGTACTTTTGTTAATGGTTTTTTTGAAAGTGAACCAATTCAATATGGTGAATGGGCCTATGGATATGCCAAAGAGCATCAAACAATTTGTAAATTACCGAATCTTCGCGGAGTTATTTTTCAAATTGGAATAGAGAATTCATCGGAAGCAGAATGGCTGATTACCCCAGTAACGATGCAATTGAATATGCAGCAAGGGGTACTTTATGAAACGTATAAAATTGAAACTCCACTTGGCAAATCATTTGAATTGTTGCTGACTTCTTTTGCTTCATTGAGTAGACGAGAATTGTTTGTCTGTGAGTATTTAGTCCGCAACTGTAATTTTACAGAACCAATCTTAATGAAGCATGCAATGATTCAAGATGGAAAGGTACTTGAAACAGATGATCCTCGTGTTAGTAGTAAAAAGCAGGAGCTGCTGATTACGCAAGAAGTCAATTGTTTTTATTTTGCAACTAAAAGAAGTGAAAAAATGATTGCGATTAATGTCTTGAATGACGAACATATTTTTGATGAACAAAATAAAAGTGCTGTGACTATTTTTCAAATCAGCACGATTTACGAAGCAACCGATAAAGATGTCGTCACGTTTGCAGATGAAGTGCTGACTTTTGAAGAGCTACTTGCAGAGCAAATTGAGGCATATCGAAAATTTTGGACCATTAGTGATATTCAAATTAAAGGGAATCAGACCTTACAGCAAGGGATTCGTTTTAATCTCTTCCATCTGAATCAAGGAGCTGGACGTGATGGGAAAACAAACTTTGCAGCTAAAGGCTTGACTGGGGAAGGGTATGAAGGGCATTATTTTTGGGATACAGAAATGTATATGTTGCCATTTTTCATTTATACACAACCTGAAACAGCTAAATCTTTATTGATGTATCGTGCTAATATTTTGGATCAAGCGAAAGCACGGGCAAAAGAATTGGATCAAGCAGGCGCCTTGTTTGCTTGGCGAACAATTGATGGACAAGAAACAAGTGCTTATTACCCTGCTGGGACAGCTCAAGTTCATATTAATGCAGATATTGTTTATGCGTTTCAGTTATATGAGCGTATCACAGCTGATGAAGCTTTTATTAAAGAAATTGGTCGAGAAGTTGTTTTTGAAACGGCTAAATTTTGGCTAAATTTTGGCGATTTTAGTTTGAAAAACGGTCGAGAAGCCTTTTGTATCAATGGTGTCACTGGACCTGATGAGTACAGCGCACTTGTTAACAATAATTTCTATACAAATAAGATGGTACAAAATAATTTATTTTATGCAGCTGAGTTAGCTATACGTTATAATATGTATGACTCAGAACGAGAACTTTGGCAAAAAGCGGCAGAAGCAATGTATTTTGGCTATGATGAAATAAAACAAATTACGAAGCAAGATGATGATTTTTTGGAACAAGCCATTTGGGATTTTGAACAAACACCAAAAGAAAAGTATCCATTGTTATTGCATTATCATCCGATGATTATATACAAATATCAAGTCTGTAAACAAGCAGATACTGTTTTAGCTCAGATGTTGTTCACTGGTGATTTTACACCAGACCAACTTGCTAGAGATTATGATTACTATGAACAAGTTACAACGCATGACTCCTCACTTTCTCGTTCAATTTTTAGCGTAATGGCTAGTCGAACGGGTCAAAGAGAAAAAGCTTATGATTATTTTATGGATACGGCCTTGATGGATTTGACTGATTTACAAGGCAATGTGGTAGATGGAATTCATGCGGCGAATATGGGTGGGAGTTGGCTAAGCTTGATTTATGGTTTTGCTGGCTTACATTTCGATCAGGGATTAAAATTGAGTAATCATTTACCAAATGAAATCGACCAATTGACGTTTAGCATCATTTATAAAGAAGAAAAAATAACCATTACTCTTTCAAAAGAAGAGATTAACTGTGTATTGCCTGAAAACTCAAAACAAATTTTAGTGAAAACGGAACAAGAAATATGGATTAAATAAGAGGAGGAACGCCTATGCGCAAGCGGGCAACAATACGTGATGTGGCCAAAGTTGCTGACGTATCCATTGCAACAGTATCTAAAGTGTTCAATGGCTATAGTGATATCAATCATGAAACGAAAGAACGAATCTTAGCAATAGCTAAAGAACTTGATTATACACCAAACATGGCTGCTAGAACACTATCCTCAAAAAAACAACAAACTATTGCATTAATTTTAAATGAACTGAATTTTAATCGTAAATCAACGATGCCACTTGAAGTCTTGAACGGTGTCTACCGATTTACCGAGCAATCTGATTATGAATTTGTTTTTTATGGTACGAACACCAAGAAGCAACAAAGTAAAACGTTTCGACAATTTTGTAATGAACATAATATCTCTGGGGCCGTAGTTCAAGGGCTAAAAATGACAGATCCTTATTACCAAGAAATACAAGAAACGGATCTACCCACTGTTTTAATTGATATTGAAATGGAAAAATCAAAAGCAGGAACAATCTCAGTTGATAATGAACAAGCTGCTTTCGAAGCAGTTAATTATTTGATTGACTGTGGACATGAACAAATCGGTATGATTAATGGTAGTCGTGATGCCAATGTCAGTATATTACGTGAGGCTGGGTATCGAAAAGCTTTGATTGAAAATAAGCTCCCTATGAACGAAGCGTATATTCAATATGCAAATTTTGAAGAAGAGATTTCTTTTTTGATCACCCAAAATTTATTGATCAACCATAAAGAAGTCACTGCTTTGTTCTGTGCCAGTGATTTGATGGCTATCGGAGCGATTCGAGCAGTTAAAGACATGGGAATGAAAGTACCAGAAGATCTTTCGATTATTGGTTTTGATGATATTGTCTTAGCCTCATATGTTACACCTACACTAACATCGATTTCTCAGGATATGGAATTGATTGGTTTTGAAGCAGCCAAGCTATTGGCAGAGATTATTAATGAAGGGGTTGAGAAAACGCATACCCATCGAACGATTCCATATGAAATTAAACATCGAGAAAGTGTAAAAAAAACTTGAAAATAATTAGTTAGAAGAAAATACGATCTTTTTTTGTATCACAAAAAAAGATCGTATTTTTTTCTATAAACAAATCTTTCAAAATAAATTAATGAGAATTATATTTTGTAGTAAACGAAATAATATCCTTTTATCAAACATAATTAACTGGTTAGTTGTTTTTAAATGTTTTTATATAGTTTATTTATTTTATTTCCGATATATAGTTTAGTGTTTTGGTTTCTGTTTTATTAGTTTTTTATTGCGAATCTATTGAGCCTTTGAAAAATTCAATGATGTTAAAAAAATTAATATATGTATTAATTTTTTTAAGTATTGATTATAAGGTTCTTTTGATATTTAAATAAGCACGTAATTTTTTGTGTATAAAAGAAGTAAGGTGTTGTCTGAAAAGTACAGTTAATATATTTTATTATAGCCAGAAATAAATGGTGTCCTTTATTCCATACTAATAAAAAATGTTGATTGTAGGATGGATTTTAGGAGATTTGATAAGTTGTTTAATTTTATAGTCGATTTATAAAGTTAGTTCGAACTATGTTGCTAGATATTCTTATTTTTTCGATTGATTACAAAAAACAAGAGGAATTTAAATACTACATTAGATTTAATAACTCTAGAGTACAAAAATCATATTAAAAATAAATGTGATTTTAATTATTTTGTATCAGTTTTTTTTGTAAAAAAATTACGATTAAAAAAAAGTTAAATTTTTTCATAAATATAAAAAAAACTTCTATTTTTCAGCAAATATTGTATACTTATAATTTGTAGTTATCTTTACTTTGATATTATTTTTAATTAACATAAATAACTAAAAAAAAATTTTAGTTAAAGTTTGGAGTAAGTATATGAATAAATATAAAAAAATAGTGAAAAAAATTATCTCATTAGCTTCGAAATATAAACAAATGTCTGATCAAGAGCTTCAACAACAAACGCAATATTTAAAAGAGAGAATTCAAAAAGGAGAATCCATTACTAAAATATTACCAGATGCTTATGCTGTAGTAGTAGAAGCAGATGAGCGTATATTAAAGATGCGTCCTTATACTGTTCAATTGATTGGTGGAATAGCTATGTTCTATGGAACAATAGCTGAAATGAAAACAGGTGAAGGGAAAACATTGACGGCCACAATGCCTCTTTTTTTAAGAGGATTAATGGGAAAAGGTAATTTTTTAATTACGGCTAATTCTTATTTAGCTTGGCGAGATGCAAAAGAAGTAGGCAAAGTATTTGAATGGTTAGGTTTAAGCGTATCAGTTGGAGTACCTAAAGAGCATAGCGAAGAAGAAATAGATAAGAAGACTGTTTATCAGTCTGACATCATCTATACAACGCATAGCAGCTTAGGTTTTGATTACTTATTTACCAACTTGACAACGGATGTAGATGAACAATATGTGAAATATTTTAATTTTGTTTTAATAGATGAAGTAGATGCAATTTTATTAGACATGGCCCAAACACCCCTTATTGTCTCTGGTGCGTCAAAGGTTCAATCAAATTTGTTTGAAAGCTGCGACTGGTTTGTAAAAAGCATAAAAAAAAATACTGAGTATAAGATGAGTGAAGATCAACGACATGTTTGGTTTACACGTAAAGGAATTCGTCAAGCAGAAGTGTTTTTTGGTATTAAAAAGATACTTGGTCCAAATTGGAAAGATTTGTATCGACATTTGGTTATCGCTTTAAAAGCTAATTATATTATGAAATTGGATAGAGACTATGTAGTGGATAATGGAGAAGTCTTTCTTTTGGATGAAGTCAATGGACGCAAACTGATTGGTACGAAATTACAAGCTGGAATGCATCAGGCACTTGAAGCAAAAGAAAAAGTGGAAATTACTAAGGAAACAAAAGCAATGGGTATGATTACTTATCAAAATTTGTTTAAAAAATTTAAAGTTTTATCTGGAATGACGGGTACAGCTAAAACTGATGCAGATGAATTTAGAACTACCTATAAAGTGAATGTTATGGAAATTCCAACCAATAAACCGGTTATTAGAAGAGATCATCCTGATCGTGTTTATGCTAGTAACAAAGCAAAAATTTTAGCCTCACTACAACTTGTTAAGAAAGCTATAAAAAAAGGACGTCCTGTTCTAATTGAAACGGGTTCAGTTTCTATGTCTGATTTATATTCTAGAGTTCTATTAGAACAAAAAATACCACATAATTTATTAAATGCTACTTCTGTTGCAAAAGAGACACGAATTATTTCAAAGGCTGGTGAAAAAGGTGCGGTGACAGTTGCAACTTCTATGGCAGGTCGTGGAACAGATATAAAATTAACTGAAAAAGCGAGACAAGTAGGAGGATTGTTAGTTGTTGGGACAGAAAAAATGACGAGCGAACGGATTGACAATCAGCTTCGTGGGCGCGCTGGGCGTCAAGGAGATCCAGGGGACAGTGTATTTTATATCTCTTTAGAGGATCGAATTGTTGTTGAAAGTGCGCCAAAATGGGTATCCAAAGAACGAAAAAAAATAGTGCATTCTGAAAAAAATGATAACAAACCTTTAAAAAATAGAAAGTTTCATTCAATAATTTTTAAAGCACAAAGTAATCGAAAAAAACAAGAAGTATTAGGTCGAGAAAGTACTCTTGAGTATGATGAAATTGTTAATGTTCAACGTGAAAAAATATATGAAACTCGAAATTTAATTCTTAGAGCTTCGTCTGAAGAACTTAGCCAAATGATTAAGAGAGGTATAGATCAAGCGATTGAACATTTAATAAATACTGGGATTTATAAACAAAAAGTTAAATTATTAGATTTTATTTATAATTCTATTGATTATGATTTCGATGCAAACAAATTACAAAGTATAACTAAATGGATACCAAAAGATACTACTGTTTTCTTGAATAGACTCATTACAGATAAAGAAAAAAAAGTGAAATTAAAATTTGAGGATTCTTTTCAGTTAACATACTTTAAGCGAATTATTTTATTAAAAGCAGTTGATTCTATGTGGATTGAGCAAGCTGAAAATTTGCAACAACTTAAGGCAGTAGTAAGTAGTCGAAGTTGGGGGCAACATAGACCAATCTATGAATTTCAAACAGAAGCTCGTCGTTCGTTTGTTGAAATGAAAGAAGCAATTTGGGGTCAAATATTGAAAAATTATTTGCTCTCAACATTAACAAAAAATAATGATGGGTCAATGGAATTAGATTTTCCTTAATCTTTAATAAATACATATTTTATTAATATATTGTTATAAGAACATCAGGTTGGAGGATTAATTCAAGTTTATGATAAAAAAAAATCATTTAAAAAGTAAAATTTGTTGGAGTCTATTTTTTTTATTTATAGTCGAGATTGGTAAGCATATTTATGTACCTGGTTTTTTATTTGATGAAGCAATGATGGAAAGCCAAAATAATTTAGTTCGACTTCTGTCATCGACAACTGGTGGACAGTATGGGACCCCTACCTTGTTTTCTTTAGGAATGAGTCCGTATATGACAGGATTAATCATCTGGTCAACTATTACAATGATTGATGCAGATAGAATTAACAATTTATCGATAAAACAACGAAGTATCTTTCAAAAATTGTTGATATTACTTTTTTCTTTTTTACAGGCAACTGCTCTTGCTTTTCGCTTTAGAAATGAGTTGCATTATGAAGTGTTTCAATTTTATAACTCTAAACAAGTGCTTTTAATCGTTATTTTAATTCTAACTACAGGTGGAATGTTACTTTCTTGGTTTGCAGATATTAATTGTGAAAAAGGTGTAGGCGCACAGAGTATTTTTATCATTCCCAGCTTAATTGGCAACCTTCCGGCTATGTTGATTTCTGGACAAAGTGAAAATGTACCATTTACCCCTTTAGTTATTGCTTTTTTAGTTGGAATTACTCTTTTATTTGTGTACACTACACTTTATTTTTATAAAGCAGAATATCGTTTACCAATCGAGCGAACGGGAGTAGATAACCAATTCAATCACTCTTATATACCCATTCGTTTACTAACAGCCGGTGCAATGCCTTATATGTTTGCTACAACAATTTTTTCATTACCACAACTTTTATTACTAAACAAATCATTAACTAATACGATTTTTTCAAAAATACTGACAACTTATTTTTCATTTAATACGTTTCAAGGTGTAATTATGTATGGATTAATCATTTTTGCCTTAGCCATTGGATTTAGTTTTGTCAATGTACGTCCTCATGATATAGCCAAAAATATGAAGTATTCAGGAGATTATATCTTGGGAGTTGTTCCAGGGAATACTACAGAAAAATATATTAGAAAAAAGTTATTAACAATTGCTGCAACGGGGAATCTTTATTTAGTAGTCGTTTCTGTAGTCCCTTTGTTCATTGGCTTATGGATTCCATTTGTCTCAAATTTAGCTCTGTATTTTGGAAGTACGTTTATGTTGATTATTATTTTAGATAATTTGTATCAGGAATTAGAATTTCTTTACTTTAATCGACTATATACAATTTTTTAAAAGGATGTGGCGAGGGAGGAAAAAAATGATTTATTTTATTTCAAATTGGACAGAAACAACGGTAAATTTAGAAGAAGATTGTCTACTTCATGTAAGTAAACAATTTGGAGAAAATAGGCAGGATTATCGCATACTTACAGTAAATTATCTTCCATTTTTACGTTATATGATGCAGTCAGTATCGGCACTTTCTGAAAAGTATATTAGCATATTTGATTTTATTCAGAATATAGAAACGTCGGTAGGACATCCGTTAACTATAGAAGACATTCAATTTCCAGAAGATATAGAACAACTTTTTCATCCAAATGGGGTGACCTTGTTAAGAGAGGGAAAAGAGTATGGAAATGTATACTTTAATGAACATGGATGCTTAGAAAAAATCATATATGAGAATGACAACGGAAGCATTGTCGATTATTATGATGATCGAGGTTTTTTATCAATTAAAGAAATAAGAAATGAAACAAATCAAATAGTGAAAAAAAAATATTTCAATGAGCACGGGTATCATACATTATCAGAATGTCTTGATGAAACACCTCAAATAATTATAGAAAAAATGGGCAATAGTATACTGCGAAAACAAAAATTTTTGAAAATAGAGGATGTTGTACGATTTACTATCAGTCTTTTTTTAGAAGAAATAAATTCTAAAGAGGATCAAGTGATCTTTGAGGTATCACCGTTTTTAATACAGTTACTTAATGCTCCCCGATTGCAAAAGAAAAAAATTATTCCTATTTTTTTTGAGAATAGTCGATTTGATAGAATATCAAATGAACTGCAACAATTTATTTTAAAAGAAAGTACATGTATCGTGACAGATACAACTAACAAAAAAAATGATTTAGAAAAATCCACAAAGTATTTTCCTGAGTTAAAAGAAAAGAAAATAGTTTTTATACCAATTTACACAACTGAGGTTCGTTTGGGAATAAGTAACTCCATTCCACAGTTGATTATTTATTTGAAAATCGACGAAATTAATCAACATCATCAGTCCTTATATCAAGCTATAGTAAAAGAAATGATTCAAAATCCAGAATACAGTTTGGTGATACAAGTTAATAATACGAAAGATCAAGAGACGTTGACGGAAATGCATCACTTATTGGTCAATAAACATTTTGAAGTAGATCATTTGTCTGAAGATTATCAAAAAGTAGAAACGTTTATAAAGGCAAAGAAAGCAACAAAATTATTTGAGAAAGATGAAAAAGCGGTAGAAGGAATACGTAAGACAGCAAAATGGCCTAAATTAGTTGAAGCAGTAGAAACTGTTGATAGATTTGAATTTTTAGTCTCACCATCAGTTACAAGTATAAAAGTTATGTTGTCTCGAGCGCGAATTTTTATAGATTTAAATAAAAAAAATCATTTATTATTACAATCAATTGCAGTAAGTGCTGGAATACCATTGGTTTTAAAAGAAGAAACAGACTATCTTATTAATGGTAAAAACGGATTAATTGCTGAAACGATTCCAGAGAGTATTGTTGCAATGAATTATTTTTTAACAGATTTAGATCATTGGAATAAATCTTTAGTAGAAAGTATTGAGGTTATTAAAAAAAATAGTATTGAACAAACAATGAAAAAATGGAGACGAGTTCTAAATGAGTAAACGCATAAAAGTAATACATATTAGTGAAAAAAAAAGTGAATTGTCCTGCTTATCTGAGCTTTTTGAATATATTTGGGTTCCATTATTCTATGATTTTTTGATAGATGAACAAGAGTTAGCGCTTTTTCCACATGGTTTGTATAATCCAAGTAACCACAACGCTATTTTTATAATAGAAAATTATGCCAAAATTGTGAATGGTGAAAAAAAATTAATCGAGCAATTACCCGCTCATCGAATTATACTTTCCAAAGAAGCTAGTTATCAGCGTGAAACACAACGAATATTTGACCTGAAAGGAGCAGTCCGATTATCTACAGATTCATTTGAAAAAGTAGAACAATATTTGAATGAAAATTTCTTAATAAAACAGGAAGGATATAAATTAAACAGTCAATATATAAATGTTCAGCCTGGTTTTAAAGGAGAAGTAGTTAGACAAGGGAATACATACATAGAACTTTCTGGGATATTTCCCGATAAAATGACTCAAATAATGACATGGAAAATGACTACAGTTATTGGTGAAAACGATCGTTTTGAATTTTATCCTGAGTTTGAATTAGTTGATGGTTTGATTGATTTAGTATTTAAAATTTTTTTATTCAAAGAAAATAGCAGAGAAATCATTGACTGCTTTAATATTCCAGTAAATGATACACGAAAAAAAGAAAAAGTGATTATAAAAAATACGATGGAAACAGCGTATATGAGTATCTCACTCTATGCAAAAGGTAATATAGGAAAGATACGCATAGGCTCTGTTCATCTAAGAAAAGCATTACGAAAGAATGATACGTTACTTCCAGGGGGACAAGCAATTTATGATCCAGAAAAATTAAACGGCGAACTTCTTTATTATTTTGAACCAGGAGATTTCAAACCACCTTTAGCTGTCTATTTCTCTGGCTACCGACCTGCTGAAGGTTTTGAAGGTCGTAGAATGATGAGCAGTATGGGATGTCCGTTTTTATTGGTAGCTGATCCTCGTTTGGAAGGTGGAAGTTTTTATATGGGTAGTTCATCCTTAGAGACAAAAATTGTAGATATAATCAAAGAAAAATTAGATTTACTAAGATTTGACCGTTCTCAATTAGTTTTATCCGGATTATCCATGGGAACATTTGGAGCACTATACTATGCAGCTGATTTACAACCCAAAAGTGTAATTGTTGGGAAACCATTAACTGATGTTGGTGATATTGCTGTTAATGGAAGGATAAGAAGGCCAAATGAATTTTCAACAGCATTAGATATTTTATTTGCTATTACAAATGATGTTTCTTTAAAAGCAGCAAAACAATTGAATAAAAAATTTTGGAAAAAATTTATTCATGGAGATTATAAAGATACAAATTTTGCTATTGCATACATGAAAGATGATGATTACGACAAAATGGCCTTTCCAAGGTTGTTTAAAGTTATAAAAAAAAATAGTCCATCAACAAAGCTATTATATAAGGGATTGGTGGGACGTCATAATGATAATAGTCCTGAGATAAATAGTTGGTTTTTAAAGCAATATCGGAATGTCATGGTACATAAATTCAATCGCATACCAAGTACGTTTAAATAATTAAAAAAGGAAGAATCGTATGACAAATTTTTTTATTATTAAATGGGAGTCTAGTTACTTAAATACCTTTAGTTATGGTTCAAAGATTGTTCATAAATCAAACGGAGACGTATTTTTTTCTTCCCCTTTGATGCCCTCTGGTGCAACAATTAAAATGTGGAAGTCCAATACACAATTTCATGTTGATAGAGAATCACCCACTCTACCGTTGTTAAACCAATCAAATCATTACTATATTAAGCTAGATACAGAACAGGTAAAGGATACTTCTATTCAAATAAGACTTGCATTTTTTGATTCTGAAGAGGAACTTATTGAAGAACAATATTTTCAAAACTTAGAAGGTCATTTTATATATCCAAGTGAAGCGGTATCGTATACGATTGAACTTATAAATAAACATATTCAATCACTTACATTTAGACAAATTTTTTTAATGGACTATGACTTGCACTTACTTTATACAATTAATGAATACAAAAATGGTGATTTATTAATTTTTAAAGCCAAAAAAAAGATGAAAAATAGAAGAAAAATCATTACCTTTTCAAAGGCAGCGAAAAATATTCAGTTTGACTCAATAGATTACTTGGAATCCGAGTATATATTTGTATTTGATAGTCCTGAGAAAAAGATGGAAATAGCTAAAAAATTATACGAAAAAATTAGTAAGAGTAAATCATTAGTTTTTAGACGTGGGCAAGGATTTGTGATGACAAGTCAATGGTTTCAGTCATTGCCTGATGCACTTGCGTTGCTTTTGAATAGGGATAGTGTAGAACAATTTAACGTTACAACAAATTCAAAATATAATGTACAGTTAAAATTGTTAAGCACAAGAATAGCGACTGATTTGATTCTAAGTGAAATATAGGAGGAAGGCATGAATTTTTTTATTAATAAAGCAATGGGAATTGGAAACTCTGGTGTCGAACATGCGCAATTTTATCGTGGTAAATGTTTTGATGCTGTGAAACTTCCCTATAAATATGTATTTACAGAATTTGTTCACAATCTTCATGAAGCGATGGATGTATGGCATATTCCAACGAATCGAGTTATTAATATGTGGGAATTTTTCGTTTTTGGAGACGATTATCTAACAAATGGAAAAACTCAAAAGTATTCTTTAAAAGAAGACACAATTGTTGATATGAGTAATACTCATAGAGAGAAACGTATCGTTACTTCAACAGGAATAATGTTAATAGAACATCTTGAAAAATCACTTAGTAAAAAGAAAAAAGACTTATTACTTGTATCTAGCTATAAAGTTGAAATGTATGATTATGAATCAATGAAACGAAAAGTTATGTATGAAATCATTGATCATCCTCGTAGAGGTCGACTGATTCAAAATATTCATCTATTTGACATGAAAAATGAGCATTTATTTTTTCGGAATGAAGTAATGCTACAACGATTCTTTTTTAAATATTTAGCAAATTTTTTTGGTGGTAAAACAAATTTTATTTTGGATAGAGGGCAAGAATCTGAAACAGCTTTATTTTATGATAAGCCAGAGAACTCGCATATTATTGAGGTGATTCATGCAGATCATTTATCTGATAGGGAAGTTCCTACTGCGCCGCTTTGGAATAATCACTATGAATATCTATTTACTCATATTGAACAAGTGGATCAAGTCGTAGTTTCTACTGAATTACAAAGATCGGATTTACTAATTGATTTTCCAGATAAACAAAATAAAATAACTATGATACCAGTTGGAGGTATTAGGGAACAGGAAGAATCTTATGAAGCAGCTACTCATGAAAGTAATAAACCTTCCAAGTTTATTACTGCTTCTCGTTTGGCCTCTGAAAAACATATTGATATTGTTATTCAAGCTGTAGCTTTACTTAAAGAAGAATACCCAATGATTCAATTAGATATTTATGGTCAAGGTGGAGAAGATGTGAAATTAAAAAAACTAATTAAAGATTTAGATGCAACCTCCTATATTCGTTTAAAAGGATTATCCAATCAATTAGATAAAATTTATAATTTATATGATGTATTTATTTCTGGTTCATACTCTGAAGGTTTTGGACTCACATATATTGAAGCCCTTAATGCTGGATTACCAATTATTACTTTTAATGCACGTTTTGGTGCCATGGAGTTAGTAAAAGAGGGGGTAACAGGTTTTTTACAAGATTTTTCTCGTACGGATGACACATATAGTATTCAACAACTTGTTAAAGGGATTAAGAAGATGATGACAACGGATTATGAAAGTATGAAAAAAAGTACACGTAAATCCGTAACTGAATTTCAAGATTCAAATATTGCTAGAAAGTGGAGGGATTTACTCGATGCATTATGAAGTAGTTAGCACAATCAATCCAACAAGTGAAATATGGAGAAAGCAAAAAGAGCGTATATTATTAAAACAAGGACAAGTTTTATCTATTTCACCTAGCCCAAATTTTAATCAGTTAAAATTACAAGAGAATGTTCAAGGATACAATCTAATAGATCAACTAACGAAACGCAAATATAATTCAAAAGCTTCATTATTTTTTGATCAAGTACCAACAGTGACAAAAGCAGAGATTTTTATGAATGAAGGGTGGACAATTTCAATCAATCATGATGGTGAAGAGATTGGTCATATGGCATTGTATCCAGATACTAGGCGTCTTGTTAGAGCAGTTTCATATTTAAATCAAGATGGGACGACTGATTTTGTAGAAGAGTATGCAGATGATGGAGCTGTATTTAGCAATATTTTTTATGCTAATAATCAGGCTGAACAAATTGATTTTTTTAATGATGAACAATTACCAGTACTAAGTTATTTTTTTTATGAAGGTCAGAATAATTTTGTAGTACAAAGAGACCCTGAAACTCTTACTGTGTGTGAAACTTACCCAAACGCTATAGATTGTATGGCAAATCAATTAAAAAAACAAGTAGAAAGTACGGATACAATTGGAATTAGCTATATGGGAATTGAATTATCTGTATTAAAAGATACTATTTCTCGAAATACTTTGTATTTAGAAGAATCACCATTAGATAATTCTGGTAATGTTAAATTAAATTTAGCTGATATATTGGAAAATCGTATTCCTTTTATTCAAGAAGTACAAATGAGTACAAATTACTATGAACAATTAACATTAAAAAATATTTCTTTAGATAAAATAGTCATCAATGATGAATAGTAAAGGAAGGGTAAAAGCTAATGAAAAAAGACCAATTGTCACAGGAAATTGAAAATCGATTTACTGAAGAAGCCTCTAAAATAGTAGATACTGATTCTGAGCAAGAGAATAACGGGAAATACGTCCGAATAATAATTTCACTTATTATGTCAATAGTTATTTTAGGATCGCTACTTTATACATTGGTCACTTCCTTAAGATAACACTTTAACCGTTTGGAGGGATATGAATGTTGGGCATTGAAAGATATCTTAATAGTAAAAATCCGCAGTTGTTAATTCCGCAATACTCGACATTAGCGGTAAGCATTCAGCGGGAAAAAATGGAGAAAATTAGAAAAGAAAAGGGAATCCCTATCCGTGTTTTAGAAAAAAAAATTAATTTATCGAAATCAAGATACTATAGGTGGTTACAATATGAAACAGATTTACCCATTGAGTTAATTGTTAGCCTAAAAAAATTATTGAACTTAACCGATTATGAATTTCTGAAGCTGTTTTCGAATTCAACAGATGAGCAAATTCAAATGCTTTCTTTAGTAATTTATTTATCACAGTCAAAAGACATTGAAGAAAATAAAGTGTTTTTTGTGTTAAAAGAAAAACTAGAAAAGTATCGTATATCTCAAATAGGAAATATCCCATATAAGCTGATTTTGTATTATTCTGATTTATGGTTAGCTTGCTATAGAAATGAAGAAACAAATAGCTACATAAAACAACTGGAAACATATTTTTTAGAAACTGATTATTTTACATTATTTGATATCTTTTTGTATCTTGCTGTGTTGATTATTGAAATAGATTTTTCAATTGAAGCAACATTTTTAACAAAAGCAACATTTTTTTTTGAAAAAGAATTGTTGCGCAAATTATCTGAAGATAATTTGGGTGAATGGGCTGATATTCTCATTGGTTGCATACTAGATCTTTCTTTTTTCTATTGGAAAAAAGAACAAAAAGAAAATGCTTATATCTTAGTAAAAAAGGCAACAGAAATACTAGTCCTTAGCAAACAATTAGATCGCTATAATCAAGCACTATTAACATTTGTTTGTGATATCTTTAGTCAAAAGGAAGAATCAAACGTTAAAAAACGAATTGATATGTTTAAGAGAAAATTTGTCTCTATTACTTGGTCTTTACCAGAATGTGAATTGATTTTTTATAATAAATTATTATCTTAAGGAGAAAGAAATGAACAAATGGATTACTTCTATAATTGAGGCTCCCTCTGTAGATGCAGTATCAAAGGCACGAAAAGATATTGTGGAGATTGCAACGTCTGTCGGCTATCAACCAACCTATATTTTTAGATACATAGATGAAAATGAAACATTGGATGCTCTTCACTCAAGAATTGATGGAATTACGGCAGCATTATATCGTGGCGATATACTTATATATCAGTATCCTTGTTACAATAGTGACCGGTTTGAGAAAGAATTTATTCATCGAATGAAATTAAGAGGGATCCATGTAGCGATTTTGATACATGATACAGAATTGTTAAGAGGAAACTCTGGAGAAATTGAACGAGCAATTTTTTCTGAGGCAGATGTATTAATCACTCATGGAGATAAAATGACCACTGCACTTCAGAAGCTAGGAATTTCGACACCAATGATTTCTAAGGAACTGTTTGATTACATACTAAACGAAGAGATAAATGATACAAGTGAAGAAGTTGAAAAAAAACTGATTATTGCTGGTAACTTAAGAAAATCTATATTTTTAGAAAATTGGTCATCTCAAATACCTCTCCAAGCATTTGGACGTATAGGGCAGCTTACTTTAGATGCGTCAATTGATTATAGAGGTGAATTTCACCAATCAGATCTTCTTCGGATCATTCCAAGAGAAGGCATTGGTTTGGCCTGGGATTCTAAAATTATTGGTGGAGGTGATTATCAACAATACACAAGATACAATGCACCACACAAATTATCTCTCTACCTTGCTTTAGGCATACCAATTATCGTTTGGAATCAATCTGCTGCTGCAGATATTGTAAATAAATATGCTCTTGGTTTTACTATTTCATCTTTAGAAGAAATTGATAATGTAATTGAAAATACAAGCGATGAACAGTTTTTACGTATGAAAAAAAACGTTGCTCAATTTAGTCGCATTTTATCCGAAGGTTTTTATACTAGACAAGCCTTATTAGCTGTTGAAAAATTCATTTTTTTTAATGAAATTGAGATGAAGTCAGATGAGTAATCAAGTGAATGAAGCACATGAAGTACTTGAACAATTAATAGGAAAAAAAAATAGACTATTGAGAAAAATAGTTGAGAGCAGAAAAAAATCACTCAAGATTAATGATAAAAAAGATCAAGAACTAGTTACTCAAAAAAAAATCATTCAACAAATAATGCAGATAGATAAGAAAATAGAGTATTTCTCGAATTCAACTTTGGAATTTAAAGATGAAGAAAAAATAGTTTTTTTATTGAAAAAACAAGAAATGCTACTGAGTAAGCTAGCTAAGAAGCAAACTATTTCATCAAATAAAAAAAGAGGATCGGTGAAAAAAAGACTTATTCAAGAAAAAGCGAAAAAATATAAATAGTTATAGATAGTAGAAAGAGGGCTGTTTTGATGACAACGTATATACTGCATTTTAACAATACGATTGAACCAGGCTATCCTTATTGGTCGTATGGTGCTGTCGGAAAGTGGCGAAAAGATTTTGAAACATTTGCGACAGAAATAGGAGCTGAAATGATACGAGGATTCAAGTACCATTGGCCAGATGAACCTGCTGATGTATTAAGTGCTCGTTTAGATGGGTTGTTAGGTGGATTAAAAAAAAATGATATCGTGATTGTCCACTGGGCATTTGCTATTGGTGATGAACGTTGGATTAGGCAATTTACTCAACGTATAAAATTATTCCAAGCTTATATAGTGTTTATGATTAGTGATATTGAGTCGTGGCGTATAGAGTCATCGATTGCTCATGAAAATGTACCAATATCATTGACAATGCAACAAAAAAAAGAGGTAGAGTTACTTTCTTTAGCGGATGGGTTGATTTTACATTCAGTAGAAATGAAAAAAAGACTTGAAAAACAGTTTAATCTTGCTAGTAAATCATTAGAAGCAAAAATTAGTTATATTGGCCCTTATGGGTATAAAACTACATATTATAAAGAAAAGCGAGTATTTAGTAAAAGTATTGATTATGCAGGATCTTTTGAAAAAGCAAAATTTTTGCTATCTTTGCCAGAGATATTCCAAGTTAATGCTTTTGGTGCAATTAAAGATGAATGTACACAATTATCAGCGAAAAAAAATATTACTGTTTATGAACGTATGGATCCAGAAGGAATTCCGTTTATTTTAAACGGGGCGTTCGGTTTGGTTTGGGATTCTGATAGTTATCCAGAGGTTACAGGACCGTTTGGGAAATATCAGCTTGTGAACACACCTGGTAAACTACCATTATATTTAGCTTCAGATCAACCAGTTATTATTTGGTCTAAGGCACCATTGGCGAAATATGTAGCAGAAAATAATCTTGGATTTGTACTTGATGACTTAGGCCAACTTCCTAGAAAAATGGATGAATTGACTGAAGAAATGTATGTAGAAATGTGTGAAAATGTTCGTAGAATTAGTCCTCTTATTCGTCAAGGTACATATATAAAAAAAGCAATTTTGGAAATACAAGTAGCTTTACTAAGTTGTTAGTCAAGATGTTCTTTTTTTAGAAAAAAATTCCTTTTTTTTAGAAAAAATTCCCATTATCGGAACGTTTTGAAATATTTCATAAAAAATGTGTAATAATTTTCATGAAATTAGAAAGGAGTTGTTTTTAAATTTATGAGTCGTAAAAGTAATTATAATAAATTATTGAAATCGAATAAAAAAGAACGTTATAAGATGTATAAAAGTGGAAAGCATTGGATGTATGCAACAATTACTGCCTTTACTAGTATTTTTGGATTAAGTAGCCATGCGGAAAATGCGCAAGCGGTATCAAACAATACACAACCTGACGCAGGGAAAGAACTTGATCCTGGGAATATACTTGCGAATAAAAATTCTACTCAAATTCCCGCCTCAACTGATAAGAAAGAACCTGAAAAAATTAGCGACTTGTTTGAAGGATTAACACCCGCAGGGAGTGAAGTATCTGTAGACGACAAAACAAATGAATTAAATGTGACATTACCTAATGCATTGAATCCCAGCAATGACTTAGTTCGTGCAGCTACTCAATACTCAGAAAATAATAATTTGATTACAAATTTCACATCGCGGTCTGCAACTGGAGAAATTAAAGATAAAGTAAATGTTGCAGTTGATTCTGATACAGGTAGAACGGATTTTGATAATGGAATAAATAATCCCTCAGAACAATCAACACCAACCTCTGTTAATGTGAAAGTTTCTGATCAGATTACTAATTTAGCTACTTACAAAGCACAAGCACAAGCAAACAGTACATACGCTTCTGTTAGTAGCTGGACAGAATTAAAAGCAGCATATAGTGATAATACAAAAACTTATATTGAAGTGACAGGAGATTTCGCTGCCCCTACAAATGTTGCTACACGAGATTTAGGGTGGAGACAATCGAACATTATTATTGATGGTGGAGGACACACACTCAATATGGCGGGGGCTGCATTTAATGTTGGAACAACAGCTACTACAAAAGGTTCAATTTTTACTATTACAAATGTAGATTTGATTCATTGGCAGTCAGGAACAATGAGTGGAGATAGTTTTAACGGAGCTGCTGACGGAGTTATTGACAGTCGAAATGCAGTTGGAGGTTATGGCTATTGGAATTATAATATTGATAATGTATCTTTACACGGACGCGACGGTGCCAGCGGAACTGATGCTTATCAACCCCGTCGTTTGTTAGATGCAGAAGATAGTCAAGTTACGTTGTCAGGAAAAATTAATGTTGCTGCTAAACAAGAATTGATGCAAATCGGTCAAGTTGATATTGCAAATAATGCTGAGGTAACCTTGCAACGAACGCTTGGAACAACAGGATACTCGATGTTTTATTTTATGGCTATTCGTGGTGACAATGCTACCGATACAGGCTATGCACACACGTTTACTGTTGGAGATGGAGCAAAAATTCAGGGAAATGAGTTAAGCTCTTACAATGGAAATACTTATCCAATGGTTTACTATGGATACAATGGTATTAAGGTTGGCGATAATGTTGAGTGGTCGCAAGATGGTTTTCAAATGTTGCTAGACTTAAATAGGTATTCTGGAAGTAACGCATCAGGTAGAGAAGTTACGTTTGGACAAAACTTAAAAATGACTGCTACTCGAACCGTCGGAAACAATTCATTGTATGCTACAAACCGTTCAAAAGTAACCTTTAATGCAGGAACAATATTAGATTTACAGCAATGGAATAATAGTTCAGTAGTACAGACAGATGCTGGTTCAACTATTACGTTTATTTCACCTAAATCACTACACTTATCACGAAATACTGCAACTGGTGGGGTTGCTACAGGAAATCTATTTTCAGGTGCAGGAACTTTTACAATGAACAACTCCCAGATAAGTACTTGGCAAGGAAGCGATAGTAAAAATGCAACACCAGCAGGGAATCGTAATCTAAAATTTGCTAAATTATCTGTTTCAGGAGGAACTACAACGGTAACAGATACGGCTGGAAATACATCAACATCAAATATTATTGATACATCTACTAGGGAATTGAGTACAAATGCAATAGATCCAGGTACAATTAAATTGAATTATGTAGATCAATATGGAAAAACAATAAAAACAATCCAATATCCAATTACCAGTACAGATAATTATATTGGTCAATATCTACAATTGAGAACTAAAGAATATGCAATGACTAATATGCCTGATAATTATATGTGGGCTATCGCGGATCAATTACCTACTTCAGCAGCGACAGATGCTCAAAGTGGTGGGGATTCAACAACAACTATAGATAATGGGGATAGCTATGGGCAAGCTGACATAGCGATTGTTCCAATGGAAGGAACAGAATATACCTATAATATTTATGTTTATGGAAATAAAAATACGAATATTCAATATCAATATAAAGATTTAAAAACAGGACAAATAGTTAAAAGTGACTATTTGAATTCTGAGCAAGAAAAAGCTGGCACGACATTAGCACCAGCGAACTATGGAAATAAGATTGACTGGAGTTCTTCGTATTATACAAAAACCAATGTACCTGATGGATATCATTATGCGACTTCAAGTGAATTGAACGGGAATATTCAACCTACAGAGACAACAGTTGGGACTGAAGCTGAACTTGTCACATTATATTTAGTTGCAGATAAACAAACAGTAAATGTAACTTTTGAGAATGCTGACGGGACTCCATTAGTGAATCAAGCATCACCAATATCAATTGATGGTTATTCGGGACAAGAAATTAGTTACGATGATTTATTGACCGGAAAAATCACTCAATCAGGATATCATACTGAAGAACCGAATAAATTTGTTTTTGATAATACTGATAACAAAGATAGTGATGTTGATAAAGATCCACAAAATATTATAGTAAAGCTATATCCAGATTATCAATTAGCAGGAATTATATCCAATAATTCACCATTAGTAGATCCAGCGAATGGACAAGGTTACGAACAACTTCCTACAACAGTTACAGAAGGTGCGTACAGTTCGGCTGGGGTTTCGAATGGAATAATTAATTTACCTAAAACGGATAATGATTTAACTAGAAATGGGTACATCTATACTGTAAAAGGGCCTGACGGAAAAGTTTATGACACATTAGAGGCAGCTTTAAACGCGAATAATAAGTATGATACCACTAGCAATGGTGCTACAAAGGCTGATAGTTCACCACAAGCTTATGAAGTGGTGTATGAAAAAGATCCAGTATCAGAGTCTATGTCTGCATCTGATTCGACTTCATTATCGGATAGCACTTCGATTTCAGCATCGACTTCTACAAGTACAAGTTTATCTGATTCAACATCTATAAGTGATTCGTATTCAATTTCGACATCAACTTCATTGTCCGATTCTTCGTCACTGAGTGATTCAAAATCAACATCATCTTCATTAAGCACGTCAGAATCATTATCAGATAGCGAAAGAAATTCGCAAAGTAGTACAGATGAATCTACTTCACTTTCAACAAGTGATTCATTATCGAAATCTTTTTCGGAAAGTTCATCAATTTCTATGTCGGAAAGTTCATCGTTATCAATTTCGAGTTCAGATAGCTTATCAGACTCCCTTTCTATAAGCGATTCAATTTCAGAATCACTTATAACAAGTGATTCTACCTCTGTAAGTGAGTCTCTGTCTATTAGTATTTCTGATAGTGGTTCTATTAGTACAAGTAATAGTGATAGTGTAAGTGACTCAACTAGTTTGTCAACAAGCTATAGTACGAGCGGAAGTATAAGTGACTCAAATAGTCTATCGACAAGTTATAGCGCAAGTGGGAGTATAAGTGATTCAAGTAGTCTATCAACAAGTTACAGCACGAGTGGAAGTATAAGTGACTCGAGTAGCTTATCGACAAGTTACAGTACAAGTGGTAGCTTAAGTGATTCAAGTAGTTTATCGACAAGCTATAGTACAAGTGGAAGTATAAGTGACTCGAGTAGCTTATCGACAAGTTACAGTACAAGTGGTAGCTTAAGCGATTCAAGTAGTTTATCGACAAGTTATAGTACAAGCGGCAGCCTGAGTGATTCAAGTAGCGAATCTGCAAGTAATAGTGAGAGCTTATCATTAAGCGTGAGTGAATCAAGTAGTGAATCTGCAAGTAATAGTGAAAGTTTATCAATAAGCGTAAGTGATTCAAGTAGTGAATCTGCAAGTAATAGTGAAAGTTTATCAATAAGCGTAAGTGATTCAACAAGTAAAAGTATTAGTGGAGATATAAGTACTTCAAGTAGTTTATCAGCAAGTATAAGTGACTCAAATTCATTAAGTACCAGTACAAGTTTGAGTGATTCAAACAGTCTTTCAGGAAGTTACAGCACAAGCACAAGTGTAAGTGATTCAAATTCATTAAGTACAAGTACAAGTACAAGTGCAAGTGTGAGTGATTCAAATTCACTAAGTACAAGTATGAGTGTAAGTGATTCAAATTCATTAAGTACAAGTATGAGCGTAAGTGATTCAAATTCACTAAGTACAAGTATGAGCGTAAGTGACTCAAATTCATTGAGTACAAGCACAAGTGTGAGTGATTCAAACAGTCTTTCAGGAAGCTACAGCGCAAGTACAAGTGTAAGTGATTCAAATTCACTAAGTACAAGTATGAG